>JAUVAM010000620.1 GCA_030591745.1 Deltaproteobacteria bacterium | reverse complement strand
GTGGACGGGGGCGTGGTCTGGGGCGTACGTACTCCGGAAAGAAGGAGGCACCCACGACGCCGACCTTCCAGGCGGTGCCCATGCGGGCCGAATAGGAATCGGGCACGGAGGTAAAGCGGAACGCCGCCACCTCGGACATGTTCAGGCGAAAGCCGTCCACGTCGATGTAGGAATAGGCTGGGATCACGTAGCCTCGTTTGGAGAGGCTGGCGTTTTTTCCGTCGATGGCGTCCCGGCCGTCTACCGACACCACCGCCTCGACACGACGCCAGCTGCGATTATGCAGGCGGATGACGTAGCGGTCGTTGTAGCGCCCCTCTACGTAGTCGTTGCTGTGAAGTCGATAGGTGGGAAGCGGTGAGCCGTGGACCAGCAGCTCAACTTCATAGTTTCCGGAGCTGTGATTTCCAGAATGCCAGACGGCCTGGGCTTCTGTCGCGGGCATGAGGCAGGCCAAAACAAAGCCCAGTGAGATTGTAATTACTGAATATTTCATCGGAAACCTCCGTTTTTGTTCCATGACATACCCGTATCGACGTTCCAGGCGCTTTTAGGATCTAAGCCCTCTTCTCTTCCATTGATACCCGCAGCCGCCATTTTGGTTCCTTGTGGGAGCGATCATTTCATGTTGTCGACGAAAGGGTCAAGGGGGTCCATTCTGGCGAGCAAATATGATAGCATGCTTGGCAATGGGCGGCGGAGGAAGAGATGGACGAGCAGCGCTTTCGAGATGAGCTGATCAAGCTAACCCAAGTGGGTATCGCTTTGACCAGCATACATGATCTCAACCAGCTTTTGGAGATGATTGTTCGGGAGGCCCGATCCTTCACCAACGCCGATGCAGGCAGCCTCTATTTGCGGGAAGGGGGGATCCTGCGCTTCGCCGTATCCCAAAATGAAACCCTGAACCAGCGATTGGGGCAGCAAGGTGAGCAGGATCTTTTCAACGAGTTCACCGTGCCCATCAGTGAAGAGAGCATCTCGGGCTATGTGGCCGTCACCAAGTGCAACCTGAACATCGCCGACGCATACACCATAGACGATTCGGCCCCATACGGATTCAGTCCGGATTTTGATCTCAAGAATGATTATCGGACTCAGAGTATGCTCACCGTGCCCATGCTGGATCACAAGGAACAGGTGCTTGGTGTCTTGCAGTTGATCAACGCCCGGGAGGAAGACGGGACCATCATGCCCTTTCCTGCCGGCCGTGAGGATTTGCTGCGCTCTCTGGCAAGCCAGGCGGCGGTGGCGGTCAACAACGCCCGGCTGACCGCCAAGATCAGACAAGTACACTTGGACACCATCCTGCGCCTGAGCGTGGCCGCTGAGTACAAGGACAAGGATACCGCCCGGCATATCCAGCGGGTGAGTCAATACTCGGCCGCCTTGGCCCGCAAGTTGGGCTGGAACGAGGAGCAAGAAGATCTATTGCTCTATGCCTCGCCGATGCATGACGTGGGCAAGATTGGCATCCCTGATGCCATTTTGCTTAAACCGGGACGCCTGACAGACGAAGAACGAGCGGCCATGCAGGAGCACACGAGCATCGGTTCGCGGATTCTCACCGGCTCCGATTCGCCCATCCTGCAAATGAGCCAAGTGGTGGCTGAGAGCCACCACGAGAAATGGGATGGCACGGGTTATCCGAATGGTCTGGCCGGGAAGGACATTCCCGAGGCTGGGCGCATCGTGGCCGTGGCCGATGTTTTTGACGCCCTGAGTTCCAAGCGGGTTTACAAAGGGGCCTTGGGGTTGGACGAGACCATGAGCATTTTGCACAAGGACGCGGGCAGTCATTTTGATCCCGTTTGTGTCGAAGCCTTTACCGCGATTCTGGATGAGGTGGTCGAGATCCAGCAGCACTACAAGGAAGAATCGCAAGCAGAATAGTAAACACAGTGACGCTTCGCGCCACATCAAGTGAAGACATAGAGGAAAATGCGCATGGGCGGTATCGGCGTCATCCAGAATCGCAAAGCCGGCAAGAAACGTGCACCTTTTCGCGGCACCATCGGTGAGAAGCTCGGGTACGTGATCGGAGACCCGGGCAGTCTGCACGAGACCAGTCGGGTGGAAGAGATCGCCGGGGTGGCCCAGACTTTTTTTGAGCAGGACATCGACATCTTGGGCATCGGCGGTGGGGACGGCTCCAATCACTATGTTTTGGACGCCCTCATCAAGGCATACGGTGATAAGCCCCTGCCCCGGGTGGCTTTTCTATGCGGCGGCACCCACAACGCGCACGCCATGAGCGTGGGCGTTAAGGGCATCCCGGCCATTTTGTTGCAAAACATCGTGCGCAAGTATCACACGGGGGCACGATTTGATTTGAAGCACCGGGTGATTTTGCGCATCGACGATGGCCTGCGGGTGCATCATGGTTTTTCGATGGCCACAGGCTTTGGTCATCGTTTCTATGAGGAGCTGGTGCAACAACGGACCGACTCGGCGCTCAAGGTAGCGGCCCAGTTGGCCTTGTGGGTCGGTGATTTGCTGACCGGCGGAAGGAAACTGCGCAAAATTTTTCGTCTGGAGCCCACCCAGGTCGTCATTGGCGGCGAAACCTTGGCATGGGAGGAGACGAATGGTGTTTCATGCTCGGGCATGGAGATGTTGGGGCTGGGCCTCGTTCCATTCCCAAGGGCCTCGGAGACAGCCAAGACCTTTCATTTGGGCGTGGTGAGATTTAAGCCTTCGACCCTCGTGCGCTTTATCGCCGACTACCGTCTGGGGCGAGTACCCGAACACCCCGATAGCCACACGGACATCGCCTCGGACGTCCACATCACGATGGAGCACCCCATCTCCTAC
>JAUVAM010000081.1 GCA_030591745.1 Deltaproteobacteria bacterium | reverse complement strand
GAAGACGTCGAACACCATCCGACCCCCGATGCCCTGGATGAAGCCCGTTCACATTGTTACGCCTGCGATGTCGACATGGATCTCCTCAAGGGACCCATGGATGTCTTCGTCAATTGGTGTGCAAGTTGCGGAAGCATTTTTTTGGATCAGGGGGAACTGACCAGCATCCGGCAGCACCCTTCGGGGCTGCGTTGAATGAGGAGTTTGAGTTCATGACTACGCTCTTGGCTAACCTGCCCTTGCCTGAAAAACGTCGTGACGTCATCGATGATTGTGTGCGCCTTTTGGATGCGGAGGTCAAACGCAAGAAAGGCCTGACTGGCTTGGCCATAAAGGCTGGTTATAGGGTCCTGAAGGCCTTTAAGCCGGGTGCCGTGCCGGAGGCGGTGGATGGCCTGCTGGACGATTTTTTGGCATCACTGGAGCCCCTTTACGCCGACCACGACAAAGCGGGGGGATTCGGTAGCTTCGGTACCCACATGAAGCGTCGGACCCATGATGTGGCCGAGGCCTTGCTGGGTGTGACCGATCGGCGCGCCGATGGCAGTCGGCACAGGACCTTGGTCAAAGGGTACCGAAAGCTCAGGCCCTCGGCCTTGCGCAACGTCGAGGAGGCGGTGCCAGGGCTGGCCGATCTTTTCGACAAGCACATCAAAGAGAGCAAATCGTGATCGGTCGCGTTTTTGGCGGGTTGGTTTTGTCTTTCTGTCTGTTTGGGCTGGGCTGCACGCCGGCCACGCCGGACGGTACCTGCCTGACGGACTACGACTGCGAGTTTGATCAGCTCTGCGGCATGGGTGGCTACTGCCTGGCTTGCGACAACTGCCAGCGGGGTTGGGTGGGCACTTGCACTGCGCCTATCTGGCCTTTGGAGCGCGAGCCGAACTCGGTGTGGATGGAAGCCTCTATCGATGGCGATGTGTTGGTCTATGGCTATGATTGTGAATCCGCCACAAGCGAATACCGTTATACCCGCCTGGATGGCGAGGCCTGCTTCGCCAGCGAACCCGGCGTACGGGATTTATGCGGTTTCGAAGACCAGCTTTGATTCAGACTTGTTGATAGGCGGCTTGTTGCGCCTTGCTGGCCCGGTGGATGTCGGGCTTGTCGTAGGACTTTTTGATTTGCAACTCGAGATTTCGGATGCGTGTGATGGCGGCGCCGAGGGCCTGTAAATGCTCAGCTACGCGTTGGCGGCTCCAGTCCAGATCGGACTCCAGGCCCTTGATGCGGCTAGCCTTTCGTTCCAGGCCTTTGCGGTGTTTCACGCATTCGGCCAACTTGCTTTCAGCCATCTTGACCTTTTCGTCGGCCCGACGCACGTCGCCCCTGGCCTGGGTCATTTCCATCTCGTGGCGATTGCGCTCTAAGGGCATGGTCGAGGTGCGGAATTGTTCGTCCAGCAAGTTCTTCTTGGCATCCCGCTGTTGGTGAGTCAATCGCACCACCTGCTCAAGCAACTCCTTGCTCCGATTTTGGCAGTCTTGTAGATCTTTGCGGGTGCTGGCTTCTTTGCCTTGCCAACTCAGGCGTTCATTGCGGGTGATCTCGATCTCATTTTCCAAGCGGGCCTTTTCGGTGGCCCAGGTCTGCTCGGCTTGACGGAGCGTTGCCTGGCCGTGGCTCAGTTCTTGGCGCAGGGCCAGCATCTCCTCGGGTTCGCCGAGCATGCGATTGAAGGCTTGCCAGGCCAGGGGCCCGACGGTTTGCTTGAGTCGATCCAACGTCATGGGGTGGACGTCCTTTTCTGGTTATTTGCCTCCAGCTGGGTGAAGGCCTGGCGCATATCGTCAGCCGTGTTCATATGTTGAAGTTGCCTGCGCAGGTGCGCGGCGCCGCGCAGGCCCTGACTGTACCAAGCCAGATGTTTGCGCATGCGCTGAACGGCCCGCTGTTCAGAGCCCGCGCAGGCTAACATGAAGTCAAGATGCATGCAAAACACGCGACTTCGTTCGGCCATGCTGACGGGATAGGGCAGGTCGGCCCCGGCAAGGACCCCTGGCAGCCAGGGGTCTTTCAGGGCTGCGCGACCCACCATGAGTCCGGCGCAGCCGGTTTCTTCCAGCATGCGTTTGGCGTCTTCGGGGCTGTGCAGATCGCCGTTGCCGATGACGGGTTGTTCCACCGCACGCACCGTTTCGGCGATGAGTGACCAGTCTGCTTGACCTTGATAAGCTTGGGCCCGGGTGCGCGGGTGGACACAGAAGGCATCCACGCCGGCTCCGCTCAGTCGGCGCGCTACCTCCACTACGTTGCGCTCCGTCTGATTCCAGCCCGATCGCAGTTTGACGCTCAGGGGTAAATCCGTGGCCTGGCGCACGGCGCGCACCAGGGCTTCGGCTCGTTCAGGCTCCCGCATCAGGGCGGCACCCGCGCCCTTGTTGACCACCTTGGGCACGGGGCAACCCATGTTGATGTCGATGGCGGCAAAGCCGTGTTGGCTCACCAGGCGAGCCGCCTCCGCCATGGAGTCGGGTTTGGCCCCAAAGAGCTGTACGATGAGGGGCTGTTCTTCGGGGACATAATCCAGCAAGGTCAGGGTGCCGATTCCTTGACGAATCAAGCCTTCAGCCGAAACCATTTCGGTGACCACCGCAGGGCAGCCTAAGGATCTCAGAACCCGCCGGAAGGGCGAATCGGTGATGCCCGCCATGGGGGCCATCAAAACCCCGGGCGAGATGGTTAAATTGCCGATCTGCAAGCTCATGTCGCTTTGTTTTCTCCGCGTTCGGCCAGGATAGATCGGATCATGGAGGCCAGGTTGATCTGGAATGCTTTCTCGGGCTGCCCGGCGGAGATCCCGTGGCGCAGTTTTTTCGACAGCTCCCGGGCTACCTCCTGGGGAGCTGCACCCGCGTCGATCCTTTGCAGGACCTCGAGGCGAAAGGCTTCGGCTGTGCGAATGGCTACCTGGGCGTGACTTTTTACTTCTGGGCCGCTGCGCACGCCCTGATGGGGCATGGCCAAAATCTCGAAATCGAGCGTGGCGAGCTTGTGAAGGCTTTCGATGTATTCTTTGAACGATGAAACGCCCTGGGCCTGGATTTCTTCGGGTGATACATAGGCCCCCAGCGATTCTCCGCCCACCAAGACTTTGTCAGGCATGATCAAAAAGACCATGGAGCACTTGGTGTGTCCCGGGGCGGCAAAGGCTTGCACGGTGACGCCGGCCCCCAGCTCCAGAGTTTCTCCATCGCCCAGCACGCGGTCCACCTGCAGATCGGCGAATGCCAGGGGTATGGGTTCGCCCTGGTATCCCAGGGACTTTTCGTCCGTGCGGTTCATGTCCAAGATAAAGTCATGCACCTTGGGCTTGGCCAGGATGGTCTGGGCTTCGCTCGAAGCCAATAGCTTGAGGCCGGGCGATAAGCGCCGCAGCACGCCCATGCAGCCCATATGGTCATAGTGAGTATGGGTCAACAGCACCTTGTCCAGGCGACGACCGTCGCCGAAGCACTCTTCTAGCAGGGGTGCGATGACGGTGATGCCCGCATCAACAAGTGCGGTCTCCGTACCCGTCACGGAAAAACAAGGAAAGGCCATGTTGCCCAGCATTTCAACGTGCTCGCTGACCGGTCCTGGTTCATGACTCCACATGCTTTAGGCCTCCTGCCGACACAGTTAGGGGGTCAAAGGTGCTCATATCATTTATTCTGACGCCAACCACTTGTTTATTCATTGGCTCAGCGGTGCAGAACAAGTAAGCTCGGACGTTCTTGTTTCACTGCCGGGGGGCGGGAGTTTTGCAGGTATGAACGAAGTCACAGACAAGCAGTCTTGGAAGTTCCCCAAAGAATTTTGGATGGCGAATTTGATGGAACTGTGTGAGCGCGCGGCTTACTACGGTTTTTTCATCGTCTTGACCCTGTACCTTACCGATATCGTGGGCTTCAGCGACATGGCCACCGCCGTCGTGGCCGGTACTTTTTTTGCTTGTCTATACTTGTTGCCGCCTTTTGTGGGCGCCCTCGCAGACAAGATTGGTTTCAAAAACGGTTTGATGCTGGCTTTTAGCCTGCTCACCGTGGGCTATTTTTTCTTGGGCGTTTTTCACTCCAAATCCATGGTCTTGTTTTTCCTGTTCGTCATCATGGTGGGGGCCTCCTTCATCAAGCCTTTGATTACGGGTACGGTGAGCAAGACGACCACTGAGGTCAATCGCGCCCGGGGGTTTTCGCTTTTCTACTGGGTGGTCAATATTGGTGCCTTCAGCGGCAAGACTTTTGTGCCTTTCGTGCGGCAGGGCATGGGCCTGGAGTATGTTAATTTTTTCTCCTCGGGCATGTCTTTTCTGGCTTTGCTCATCGTTATTTTTCTGTTCAAGAATGTCGAAGCGACGGATGAGAGCCAAAAATCGTTCAAGGACGTGGCTCAGGCCTTGATGCGGGTTTTCCGCAATACGCGATTGATGCTCCTTACGGTCATCGTCGCCGGTTTTTGGACCATTCAACATCAACTCTATGCCACCATGCCCAAGTACGTCATCCGCATGCAGGGTGAGGCCGCCAAGCCGGAATGGCTGGCCAATGTCAACCCAGCGGTGGTGGTCTTGTTCGTGGTCTTGATTACCCAGGTGATGAAGAAATATCGAGCGGTGACTTCGATGATGGTGGGCATGCTGATGATGCCGTTTTCCGCCTTGGCCATGTCGGCGAGTCCCTGGTTGCAGGACTTGGTCGGTCCTTCCATCTCTATTTTCGGCCTCTTCACCATGCACCCGCTGACCGTCATGATGATCGTCGGGATCGGCATCCAGGGCCTGGCGGAGTGCTTCATTTCACCGCGTTTTCTGGAGTATTTCTCCTTGCAGTCCCCCAAGGGCCAAGAGGGGCTTTATCTGGGCTTCAGTCATCTGCATTCATTCATTTCGGCATTGGTCGGCTTTATCCTGTCTGGGTTTTTGTTGGAGGCCTATTGTCCCGATCCCAAAACCCTGCCGGAGGGGCTGACCCAAGTCGAGCGGGCGGCCTACTACGCCGAAGCACATCACATCTGGTACTATTTCGCGGCCATCGGTGCCGTTGCAGCCGTCGCTCTGGTCTTTTTCCGCTGGGGCACCATCAGAATCGACCGAAAAAAAGAAGCGGCCTGACGCGCTGTTGTTTGGATGTTTATCGGCAGCCGGGGTTGGGGGATACAGGTTTGACAGCCTTTGTGCGCCTTGTTAGCATCAGTCCGTAGATGTTGTGGTCCAAGTCCATTGTAGGTGTCTAGTCAAGAAACAGGGTGTTGAGTGGCGTATGTCATTTTCTCGATTGCGTTAATCGTCCTGCTCTTCTCCGGAGACGCTCACGCGTACCTCGATCCGGCAACTGGAAGCTACATTTTTCAAATCCTGATTGCAGGTTTGTTGGGTGGTCTGTTTGCTGTGAAGATGTTTTGGCGCAAGATAAAGGCTTTCTACCTCAGGGTTTTTTCAAAAAAAAGTGATGCCAAACTCGAATAGCGATTCCATCGATCCTGCTTCGTTCAGGGACCCAAGTGGTTTTATTTTCGAAGAGAATGGTGTTGTCTACAGGCAGATTAATGCCGCGTATCGTGAGAATTTCGAGTTTCTGCTCGACTCAGCCCTCTATGAGAACTTGACCAAGTCCAATCTGCTCGTCTCGCATGAGCGGGTCGAGTCGGAAGCAGCCAAAGAACTCTCCAGAACTGAAGACGCCTGGTCGATCATCAAGCCCGAGATGGTTCCGTTTATTTCATACCCATACGAGTGGTCCTTTGGACAACTCAAGGCTGCGGCACTGGCGGCCCTCGAGATCCAGAAAAAGTCCATGGAAGCTGGCATGAGCTTGAAGGACGCAAGCGCATACAATATTCAATTCATGGCTGGAAAGCCGGTTTTAATCGACACCCTCAGCTTCGAAAAGTACCCAGAAGGCCAGCCATGGGTGGCCTACCGCCAGTTCTGCCAGCACTTTCTGGCTCCGCTGATGCTGATGCATTACACAGATATTCGGTTGGGGCAGCTTCTGCGGTTGTATATCGATGGAATCCCGCTGGATTTGGCTGCACGCTTGTTGCCTTTCAGGACTCGATTTTTCTTTTCGGTCCTGACGCACATTCGACTCCATGCCAAGAGCCAAACGGCGTTTGCCGATCGGGAGATCAAGACGGTCAGTCGCAAGATGAGCAAGCATTCCCTGTTGGCTTTGATCGACAACCTGGAAGGGGCGGTCAAAGGTCTGAAGTTGAAGTCCGGGCCCACCGTCTGGGGCGGCTATTACCAGGACAACAATTACTCATCCAAGGCTTTGGCTCACAAGAAGCAGCTGGTTGGTGAGTATCTTCAAGTGGCCAAGCCGACAAGTGTCTGGGACCTGGGCGCCAATACTGGCTTGTTCAGCCGTATCGCAGCGTCACTTGATGTCCCCGTGGTGGCCTTCGATATCGATCCTCTGGCGGTAGAGCTGAATTACCAGGAATGCCAGAAGGAGCAGGAGACCAGGATTCTCCCTCTGCAGCTCGATCTGACAAATCCCAGCCCAGGGCTTGGATGGGAAAATCGAGAGAGGTCATCCGTGCTGGATAGAGGGCCCGTTGATTGCATCATGGCTCTGGCTTTGGTTCATCACCTGGCGATCGCCAACAACCTGCCATTAAGCAAAGTAGCGGAGTTCTTCTCCAGGCAGTGCTCTTGGCTGATTGTTGAATTCGTTCCCAAGAGCGATTCCCAGACGAAGAGATTGCTGGCTTCACGTGAAGACATCTTCGCCCAATACAATCGAGAGGGTTTCGAACAGGTATTTAGCCAGTTGTTTGAAATCATCAAGTCGGAACCTGTCAGCGATAGTCAGAGATTTTTGTACTTGATGCAGAGGAAATAGGATGCGGGTCAAGGACTGGTTCATTTTACATCCTTTCCTCCTCGGTATTTTCCCGATTTTGTTTCTGTTTGCCCAAAATGCCAAGCAAATGCGCCCCCAGGATGTTTTCTTGCCCCTGGGCTTCGCGCTTGGGTTCGTGATTCTGGCGACGCTGCTGCTGAATTTGGCCATCAGAAACATTAGAAAAACCGGACTGATCGTCAGCCTGGTTTGCATCTTATTCCTGTCGTATGGCCACCTCTTGAGCTTCTTCCATGCTCTGGGTTTCGAGTTCAATCCCATGAATTCGAAGGCCAATGTGGCACTCTTGTGTCTGTTGGCTATGCTGATTGTGTTGGCGGTTTACTTTATTCTCCAGAGTAAATCGACCCTGAAAACGCTCACATCGATGTTGAATGGGATGTCGGTGATATTGGTGGGTATGCAACTCGTATTGGGCGGATATGTCCTTGTCACCAGGCAGGCGGTTGACGAGGTCGAGCATCATGATCAATCCGGCGAGCAGTCATCCGAGACTTCACCCAATATCTACTACATCATTCTCGATGGTTATCCTGGCGAGGATGTGCTCGAACGCGTATTCGAATTCGACAACTCTGATTTCTTGGAATATCTGGAATCCAAGGGATTCTATGTTGCTCGTCAGAGCAGATCGAATTACATGCAGACACTTTTGTCCCTGACTTCTTCTTTGAGCATGGATTACACGGACAAACTTGCTGAATACGATTTGGATGATGACGATCGGGTTCCACTGGAGCATCTTTACCAGAACAACGCTGTTTTTGGGTTTCTGAGGGAGAGGGGATACAAGATAGTTTCCTTTGCCACCGGCTACAACTTCACCGAGGTCAGAAAGGCCGATCTGTATCTCGAACCCGACCGCAACGTTTCTGAGTTTCAGGGTTTGTTGTTGTCTACGACCCCATTGCCCTTCATTTTTCAGAGGCTTGAGTCCCCCTTCGTCCTGCATCGCAACAGGATTACTTACGCGCTCGACAAGCTCACAGACCTGAGCCGATTGAAACAGCCCTATTTCGTATTTGCTCATATCGTCGCACCACATCCTCCTTTTGTGTTCGGTGAAAACGGAGAGGCGCACGAGAGAAATCGGCCTTTCGACCATGAGGATGGCCACCATTACTTCATTCGTGGTGGAACCGAGCAGGAGTATAAGAATGGCTATCGGAACCAGGTCAGAGTTTTAAATCAGAGGATGAAGATCGTCGTTGACTCCATCATCGCCGAGGCCAAAGAGAGGCAAGCCGTCATCATCATTCAGGCTGATCATGGCTCGGGATTTGGCGTGCACTGGGATTGCCTGGAGAAGACGGACTTGAAAGAGCGATTCTCGATACTCAACGCCTACTACCTGCCCGAAGCGGATCCCGGCGAGCTCATCCCTACGATGACACCCGTCAATTCATTCAGGAGAGTTTTCAACGCCTATTTCGATACCCACTACGAGATGCTTCCGGAGCGAATGTTCTATTCGACATGGGACCTGCCCTTTAAATTGATCGATGTAACCGACAGACTGGACGATTCGAAGAAGGAGAAGAAGGAAAGGTGAGGCGGAAAAGCTTGGCAGCTTGAGCGCCTTGGCTTATGGTTCGCTGCCATGAAGGCCTTTATCCCTTGTTTGATCGTGCTGTCTTTTTGTCTCCTCGTCGTGACTCCTGCTTACGGGCAAGGTGGGGACCCTGTTTCTCCAGCTGCGGTCAAGGCCGCGGCAGACGAGGCGGATCCGGATCCGGATCCGGAAGACAGCTCGGAGATGCGCGAGATGGAAGCCGCCGAGTCGGCGGTCTTGGGTGAGGCCGATTTTGTTTTGCCTGACAGGCGTCGCTTTGCGGCCATTGAAGGGCTCGAAAGACGCCCGAGGCCGATGGGGCTTCGGGGCGAGCAGCTCTTGCTTGAGTTGGGGACGGATTGGCTGCGCTTCAACAAGTCTCGACCTGGAGGCATTCCGGCCGTCGACAGCAGAGGTTCGCGCTTGCAAGGTTTTGGTATCCCGGTGGTGCTCAATGCCCCCGTGCAACAGTTCTTGGAGATTCTCCAGGGGCGTGGGTCCAAGACCTTCGGCCGCTGGCTGGGGCGCACCAGTCGCTACTACCCCATCATGCAGCCCATCTTGCGCAAGCACGGCCTGCCCGAGGATCTGGTGGCCGTGGCTCTGGTTGAGAGCGGACTGAAAACCTCGGCCTTTTCCCGGGCGCGGGCCAGCGGACCCTGGCAGTTCATGAAGCGCACGGGCGCTCGCTACGGTTTGAAGAGCGATTTTTGGTTGGACGAGCGGCGGGATTTTATCAAGGCCACGGACGCCGCGGCCCGGCACCTCAAGGATCTCTACAAGGAGTTCGGCGATTGGTACCTGGCTTGGGCCGCGTACAACGCCGGTGCCGGTCGGGTGCGCCGGGCCATGAATCGCACGGGCGCTCAGGATTTT
>JAUVAM010000488.1 GCA_030591745.1 Deltaproteobacteria bacterium | reverse complement strand
TTCCTATCGTGTAGATTTCAAGTATCATAGAATCCGTTGGTCCTACCCTCCCCACGGCTATAGATGCCCCTTCATGATCCGCAGCCGTTTAAGTGTATTCAAAGGCATCGGCCAAAGGTGATTTCGAAGACGGAGGCACCAGAAGCCACTGAAATCAAAGAGAAGACCAGTGGCTTCACGATCCTCCGCCCCGATTTTCCGTTTAACAAGCCCCAATGACCTTCTGGTCCCCGGCCTCAGGCCTCCGGTACGACTTGGGCAAAATTCGTCAGGGCCGCGCGCAGTTTAGAGCGCGTGATTCTCTCCTCTCACACGTGAAGTCTGTCAATCTCCGACTCGATTCGAACAACCGACCCATTCTTGAGCCATAATAGCAGAGCCCTTAAATAGTAGGACAACCTCATGTTGATTGTCTTTTGTTCCTCCGTTGGATTTCTATACGGTATACTTCTCGCAATATAATCAAAGTCTTCACTCCCGAGAATCGGAGTTGGGGTGCCGACTTCAACCTTCAATAGCCGATTCCAGATACAATCCCCATTTTGGAGTTTGCTCATCAAGAGTCGCTGAAGCATCCATAGCTAACCATCCACCAGGTTGATCCAATGAACCGAATTCAGATTGGTGGAGCTTCTTTTTTTCTTGGAAACTCCCAGAATAGAGAAACGACCATATTCACCACGGATTATACCGTTCTTTTTGTATTCTATTGAATCAAAGACCCTGCTTTCGAAGTTGTCTTTCGCAAGGTCAAACACAATTCTGGGGTGGAGGCCTCGGCTCAGAGTTGTCTGAATAATCTGGTCAATAAAAGAAAAGAGCGCCACCGCCTCCGGTCTTTCTTCGCGCCAAGGAAAATCTATGAAGAATTGGTTTTTCTCGTATTTCTTTTTCAACTCAACTAAGAATCCTGACTTGGCAATATCAAGCCAGTCATCAACACACTTTACAGAAAGGAATCCTTGAGTAGTTTTTTTTGCAGAAGACAATCCATCAACAATGGCAAGAAAATTTTCGCTTCTCAACATGTCCTTGTCATGCCAATCCCAAACACCTTCAGAATTGAGAATATTTTTCACCCCTATCCATTTCTGCAAATCTCTAATCAGAAATGCTCGTCCAAAGTGGATGATTGGCCCCTTCCCTGGTTTGTTCTTGTAGTGCGGCATTGTCTCATCGATAAATATTTCGATGACATTAGACATTTCTCTTGTCTCCTGTACAGATTCTTCGGGTGGAAGATCCCAGGTCCTTGGAAAGACCAGGCATGATTCCCTTTTTGGTTCCACTCTGTGAGCAGATCAATGCCACGAAGCACCTCCTGAGTTAGTGATTGGACTATCACCGATCCTCAGTTTGATGGTCCCTATCGTATCAAGTCCCCCTGACATTCTTGTCCCAGCCTCAGGCCTCCGGTACGACCGATGCAAAACTCGTCAGGGCCGCGCGCAGCTTGGAGCGCGGGATGCCCGAGAGGGTGAGCTTGAGCGCGGGGTTTTTGCCTGGGCCGCTGGTGAGTTCCATTTTCGCTTTCGGCGCGACCTTGCGCAGGGCGCGCAGGGCGTCGGCTTGCCAGGCGGGTTTTGGGAAGGGCCGGGGCTCGCCGAGGGGCTTGGGGGCCTGGTTGCGACGCTTGATGCGGTTGGCGGCGAGTTTGATTTCGCGGGAGCTGGCTTTTGCGAAGGTCTTGTTGCTGACCTGGCCGGATTCGCGGACTTCGATCTGGTAGGCCAAGACATCGACGGGTTTGTCTTTTTCGGGCGTGGCCTTTGCCAGCTCGATGGCGGCTAGGAGCTTGGTCTGGCCGTGCTTGCGGGCGATGAAGCGTGAGAAGTTGCGCGCTACGTCCATCAGACGATAGGCCGTGCTGCGATTCAAGTGAACGCCCTTGCGGCCTAAGTAACGATCGAAACTCGAAAAGCCCGGGGAGTAAAGCTGCTGGTCGTGCACCCGGATGAGACATTGGCCCAGCTCCCAGAAGCGCTGGGCGATCTCTTCCTTGAGCTGCAGGATTTTCTGCGTCTCGCGGTCCAGCGCCGTGATGGGCTTCATGGGTTGGGGTTTGAGTGGCGTTACCGGCTTGGTGGGCTTTGCGGGTTTGAGCGGTGTTACCGGCTTGAAGGGCTTGAACGGAAATGGCTTCTTTGGGGGCATAGGCCTCCTCCCATCCTCTTCAGTTTAAGTGCTTGTTTTGAAGAAGCTTAGCACCCCGAAATTCGGCTCGCAAGCGGCCCGAAAGCGCTATGTGGGGCGATGTAGGCAAAACGAAACGGGCGGGTTTGTAAGCTTCCGAGTTATAAGGCGAAACACTGTCCCGGCGCCGGGACAAATGAGAAGGTGTATTTTTGTCCAAAAGGGCGGTTTTCAGTCCAGCTTTTTGCACTCGAAAACGGGCCCCTATTTTTTCGGATGGGTCGTGAGAAATTTCTTAATCTGTTCGGCTTGCTCTGTCCAGTCCTTGCGGTCCAGCTCGTTATCCGCGAGGGAGATGAGGTGGTCGTAGACCGCCAAGGCCGCCCGGGCGTGTTCTTTGATCCAGAGGCGACGGGCCAGCGCGGGCAGCACCTGCAGCTCTTCAGCCCGGCTCAGCTTGAGCTTCTGGAAATAAGCCAGGGTCTTTTCCGGCGGCATGACTTCCGTGATGCAGAAGGCCAGGTCCTTGAGCGCCTGGAGCCGCAGGTTGCGCTGGGCCTTTGGCTTTGGTCCCTTGGGGATGGGTGCGGTCGCCACTTGGACGAACAGCTCGGCCGCTCGCTGGAAATCCTTTCCATTGATGGCCACCCAGGCCAGCTTGTAACGGGCATAGCTCAGCAGGGGTGACTTGGGATGGGACTCGAGCTGTTGGTACAACTTCTTGGCGTTCACCAGTTTTGTCCGGTCGAAGTAGTAGTCCCCCAGCAGCATCAAGGCGTCTTCCACGCTTCGACTCTTCGGATGCTTGACCAGGATGGTTTGCAAGTCCCGGGCGAAATCCTCGTAGCGGCCCAGGTGCCGGTTCTGCTGGGCGCGCAGCAGCAGCGCTTTCGCAACATCGAAATGCTTGGCATGGTCTTGCAGGATGCGGCCCAAAACGACGATGGCCTTCTTGCGCGATTCGACAAGCTCCGGGGCGTCAAAGGCCTTGGTCACGCCGCGTTCCAGCGCCAATAGGTACTGCGCCTCCGCCAGATCGTCGTATCCTTTGGCCTGGGCAAAGAGGAGCTTGGCTTGTTCCGGTGTTCCCTCGGCTGCGATGATCTGTGCCTCAAGTTCCGAAAGCCGCTTTTCAGAAGCGGTGATGCGCTCCTTGAGTTTTCCTTGGAAGGCGGCCCCATCGTCGGCGGCCCACGCGGCATGGCCGAGACAACAGAAACTGAGCAGACACAACACGACAGCGTTCAAAGGCATCCTCCCTTGGCCCTCAACTAATCCTCCTCCTCCTGGAGGTCTAACGCTCCAGGAGGGGAGGGCCTACAGGCCCACGCAGACGCCTTCGATGCAGGCCTGGCCCATGGCGCAGTCGGAGTCGGCGCTGCAGGACAGGCCGCAGACCTCGTCTACCTGGCCGTCGCAGTCGTTGTCCAGACCGTCGCAGGTCTCTTGCTCGGGACCCACGGCGCCTACACATTCGGTCCACTGTCCGTTGACACAGGTCCGGAGGCCGGATTCGCATACGCCCGTGTCCGAGCCGCATTCCATGGTGTCGCCGTTTGTGCATTCGCCTTCGCAGCCTTCGTCGATCTGGCCGTCGCAGTCGTTGTCTATGCCGTCGCAGATCTCGATGTCGGGGACGCAGGTGGGGACGCACATGCCGTCTACGCACATCTCTCCGGCGGCGCATTCTTGGTCGGTGGCGCAGCCGGCCATGCAGAGCCCGTTGATGCAGAGCTCGCCCCCGGCGCAGTCTGAGTCGGCAGCGCAGCCGGCGCCGCAGTACTCGTCGACTTGACCGTCGCAATCGTTGTCCATGCCGTCACAAACTTCGGCGGCGGCCGGGTTGATCTCCGGGTCGTTGTCATCGCAGT
>JAUVAM010000619.1 GCA_030591745.1 Deltaproteobacteria bacterium | reverse complement strand
GACCAAGCAATTACGCCCGCGGCCACCGCCTGTGTTATCCGCCAGACGAGTGACGATGGGGGTACGCAATCGACAAGACGTCGCAAGCAAGCCCTCGGTGGTCACGTGATACAAGCCCGCCTTGGCCACGTCGAAAACCAGGGAATGAGACTGCTTGCGATCGAAATCAAGAAAACTCAGTTTGGCCGGCTGTATGCCCGGCAATGCCTGGATGGAAGGGTCATAGCTTTGCAGGGGCGCTGGTTTGGCCCGGGGTTTGGGCCTGGCCAGGCTTAAGACCACGGACTCGGAGCTTGAGTTTTCGATGCGCAGATTTGTTTGCCCCTGGGTAGCGGGCAGACGACAGAGGCCGTCACTGGCCCGCGCCGTGGCCTTGGCTCCGTAGCCGCAAAAAAAGTCGGCCTTGCCCGCGGACCGCAGTTCCACGGCTGCCCCGGCGGCGATGGGCAGGTCCAGGCTCTCCTGGGCATCAACCACCAGGGGCATGACCTTGTTCAGGCGCAAGGGCAACTCACGCATCACCAGGCCGCGAGCCGTAACCCGACCCGTGCGATTAAAGCGAATGCGATACTTCCCTTTCTTTTCAAGCTTAACCGCGCCGAAATGGCAGCTGTTCTTGGTGACTTTCTTCGGGCTCTGGCCCGCCGCGCGCGGATGAATGCGCAAGGTCTCGATGCCCGAGTTGCCGCCATAGAGCTTGAGCGTGTAGTCGCCCGGCGGCAAATGACGGCTGAGGACACATTGCTTGGCCTTGGGCTGGCTTTCGCTTAAGCGATCCATGCGCCCATGGACGCCCCGAAAAAGCTCGCAACGCACGCCGCGCTCCGTGCCCGAACGGATTTCAAAGGTGTCCGCCTTCTTGACCTGAAAAGCCACCGAGGTCTCTCGGCCGTTGTAGTTAAAGGCCCGGTCGAACTCCTGCGAGGGACCAATGGACATCACATCTTCTAAGGTCTTGGGGTAGCGCACCCGATGGGTGGACCCCAACATGCAGGCCAAGGGCGGCTCGTCCGCATCGATGGGCACGTCGTCGGTGGAAATCCAGTAGCGACCCTTCGCCGGGGCCGTGAAAGAAATGGAACTTCCCGCGCGGGCATAAAGACCGTCCACCACTTCCGAACCGCTGACCAACTCGGCCCAGCGAATTTGGCCCGAAGAGCCGGGGGGACCCGATAGCATAATAACGTGGCGCTCCTTTTTGTAGGACAAGGCCGAGCATTCAGGGATCAAGGCCTTGGGCTTGATCCGGCAAGCCGCGCTCCGAGATCCCAAGCGAGCGCCTGGGTGGTCGAACAAGGTCAGCAAGGCCATGTACAAATCACCGCCCACGGGCGCTCGATCAGCGGACAGAAAAGCCGCCATCTTTTGCCTGGCTGGCACCTGGATGGCCATCCAGCCCCAGGCCGGCAACACAAAGCCCTGCACCCTGTCCGGATGCCCCTCGGCGAAACCATGGGCCACATAAAGCTGGTCGGTCGGCTTGCCCTTGGTCCATCGACGCGCTTCGGCACCGTAGGCCGTCAGCAAGTAATCGCCCGCCTCCAACATGCCGGACAGGGTCCAGTGATGCATGGGCTGGCCAGGCTTGGGCGAAAGATCAACCCGGGATGCCTGGATGTCTTCAACCCATTTGCCGTCCTTCCACAATCGCACCACGCCGGCCGTGCGCCCGATGACCGTGAGCGTCACCTGCTGGCGCTTGGATTGATGGATCCACCAGGAGGCCTGTTCGGCCGGACGAAGCAAGGCCTCGGCCGAACGACCTGAGTCCAAGCGCTTTGCGGGCGAGGCGATCTCGCGAAAGGGCTTGGCCTCCACCCGAACCTGACCCTTGGCCTTTTTCGGAGACTCCAGCCTGAGCTTGTAACTACCCTGGTCCAAAAGCAGATCCAGTTCGCAGTTGGTCTTGCCCACCACGCCCGAATGGGCGAAGGGACCGCGAAAATGGTCCACCACGGCACAGGCCGTACCAAAATCCGAGCGGGCCGTGATGCGGTACATACCCGGCGCATCGATACGAATGATGGTTTCTTGTTTGCCCGAGGCCGGCAAAGTGGCGGGCTGCACCACGGCAGCGGAAAAAATGAGGGCGCATAGGGAAAATGACGCGATCATGAAGAATCTCCTATTTATTTAGGGCATCATATACATCCGCCACCACCCACCACAAGGCCCGGTCTCCCTGGACCACCTGCCAACTTCGCAAAAGCCGTACCAAGACAAAAAACACAATAAAAACAATACATCTAGCTGGGGACAGCGTAGAAAGAGTGGCCCCCCTGACACGGAACGTGTCTCAGGAACCATCCTTGGGCTATGATGCCCCAAAGGCCTCTTATGCGAGGATTCCCCATGAGATCCATGATCGTCGGCAGCTTGTTTTTCGTCTTGCTCTTTACCCTGCCCGCCACGGCCGAAATCTACGAGGTGGGCCCGGGCCAGACCTACGAAAGCCTGGGCCAGGTACCCTTCGAGAGCCTGAACCCCGGCGACGAGGTGAACATCCACTATCGTGCCGAGCCCTACCGGGAGAAATTCGTACTCTGTCGCCAGGGCACGGAAGCCGCCCCCATCGTCATCCGCGGCCTGCCCGGCCCCGAGGGCCAGCGCCCGGTCATCAGCGGTGAAAACGCCACCACCCGCAGCGAGCTCAACTTCTGGAACGAGCCGCGGGGACTGATCAAGATCGGCGGCGCCAACACCCCGCCCGACACCATGCCGGCCTGGATCGTCATCGAGGGCCTCAGTCTGCGCTCGGCCCGCCCGGCCTTCAGCTTCACCGGTCGGGACGGGTCAGGCACTTACGCAAGCAACGCG
>JAUVAM010000637.1 GCA_030591745.1 Deltaproteobacteria bacterium | reverse complement strand
TTGACCTTCAATAGCAACTCTCGAACCTCCATGCTTTCATGATCGAGATTGGCCACGGTGGCCAGCACTTCCCACGCTTCGTCGTATTGCGCCTCATCCATAAGCACTCGCGCGTTTTCGAGCAACATTTTGATCGGTCCCAGTTGATTCTTGCCGGGTGAACCGTCGGGAACCTGGTCGACGCTGATTCGCTTCTGCTCAAAGGCCTCGAAGAGTTGTCGGTAGGCCTCGAAACGACTGAATCCTGCCCGCAGGCAAAGATCGCCCACCGAGATGGGCTGTCCGATGGATGTGAGTTTCCGCACGATGGGATTGGCTTGCCCGGCGGCCCCCTCTTCGGCCAGGGCTTGAACCACCACCAGGGGGCTGGGGAAAACCTGACGGATTCGGTTCCACTCGTCGACCCGCTTCATGCTCTCCATCAGAATGGACTGAATGGAAATGGGCTGGACAAAAAAATTGCTCTCGGAAATCTCGGGCGCGCCCAACAAGCCCAAGGCCGAGTTTCGGGGAGAGAAATGAAAGCTTCCCTGTGGCGCAAAAAACAGATCCATCACCATTTCGAACAGATGCTCGGACTGAAACTGGTGCAGTCTGGTCTTGTTGATGGCCTCGTTTGCCACCAGCGATTCGGATACGGTCTGCTTTGGACCGGATTGGCGCAAGGCGTCTTTAAACTGGGCCTCGCTGATCATCTCACGGGCTAACAAAAGCTGACCGGTGTCGAGTCGCAAGGGATCGCTGGAGCCCACCGCGGCCACATCACCGTCCATCAACAGCAGATAGGTGTCCTCCATGTCCACCGAGATGCTCAGGGTGCCGGACTTGCCGGTCTGGTGAAACCACTGCAAAAGCTCAGAAAGGGCGACTGTGTCGAATGTGCCGGACAGGGGCATGGGCACCTCCTAGCCGAAGAATACTCGAGCCCGGCGCCGCCTACAAGTTACCGAAACCAGGTCGCTTCCGCTTTTGCTCGAATCGAAATTGTGCCAAGATGCCGCCATGAAAAAACCCGGTATTCTTTTGGCCATCTTTGTCTTTGCCCTGTCTGTCATCAGCTCAGTCGGCCTCCTGGCTTCCGACCCGCCGGACACGGTCCAGCTTCTCGCGAAGAAGGACATGCAGGCCTTGGGGCAAAAACTCTTCTTCGATGAGAATTTATCCAGACCCGCGGGCCAATCCTGCGCGAGCTGTCACGGTGTCGAGGTGGGCTGGTCCGGACCGGATCTGCCGATCAACCAGGCCGGCGGCATCTATGAAGGGGCCACCAAGGGTCGTTTTTCCAACCGCAAACCCCCCACTTCAGCATACGCCAGTCTGAGCCCCAAGCTGCATCTGGGCGAAGAGGGATTCGTCGGTGGTAATTTTTGGGATGGCCGGGCCACGGGCTGGATGCTGGGCAATCCCGCCGCGGATCAAGCTCAGGGCCCCTTCCTCAACCCGGTGGAACACAACCTGCCCGACGCGGCCAGCCTGGTGGAGAAGGTTTGTGCAGCCGAGTACAAGGCTGATTTCAAGGCCCAGGCAAAAGCCCATTGGGGCATCGCCGACATCTGCGCGGCTTCCGAAAAGAACCCGGAAACGGCCTTCGCCATCGTGGCCCTGGCCATCGCGGCCTTCGAGCACTCGCCCGCCATGAACGCTTTCAACTCCAAGTATGATCGCTTTCTGGCCGGCAAGGTCCACCTGAGCCCCTTGGAGAAAAAGGGTCTTGAGCTCTTTGATGGCAAGGGGAAATGCGCGGAATGCCATCCCAGCCGCCCCGGTCCCGACGGCAGCCCGCCCCTCTTCACCGACTTCACCTATGACAACCTGGGTTTTCCCAAGAACCCCAAAAACCCTTTCTATCGCATGCCGAAAAGCATTAACCCGGAGGGTGCCGATTGGATCGACCGGGGCCTCGGCAAGACCCTGGCACTCATGCCCGCCTTCGCCTGGATGGCCGGAGAGGCCATGGGTCTGCACCGGGTGCCCACCCTGCGCAATATCGATCTGCGGCCCCGCCCCGACTTTCCGAAGGTCTACGGACACAACGGCGTCTTTGAGAGCCTGGAACGAGTGGTCAATTTCTACAACACGCGGGACGTGCTGCCGGACTGCGCGAAAATCAAGAAGCCAAAATCAGGCATCAATTGCTGGGCGGGTCCGGAACTTCGGGCCAACATGAACACGGAAGAACTCGGCGACTTGAAACTCACGGCTGAAGAAGTACAAGCCCTTGTGGCCTTCATGAAAACCCTGTCGGACAATTACCCGCCAGTAGAAAAAAAATAAAGCCGGCACCATTTACGGTGCCGGCTTAAAAAAGCTGATAGAAAATCTAGTAAACACCCACATCCTCAGGAATACGAGTGGTGATCATCTTTGCGCCGGGGGTCCAACCCGCGGGCGCGGCCTTGCCCTTGTTCTTGGCCACGGCCTTCATGGCTTGGATCTGGCGGATCAGCTCATCCACGCTACGCCCCACGGGACCGGTCAAGACTTCGACGGCCATGACGGTTCCCTTGGGGCTGATGATGAAACGACCACGCTGGTTCAAGCCCGAACCCG
>JAUVAM010000456.1 GCA_030591745.1 Deltaproteobacteria bacterium | reverse complement strand
GCATTTTTCTTTTCACCTGGTCAGTGAGCTTCCCCCAGAGCTTGTCAGCGGTTTGGGTGTCGTACCAGGTGAGAAGCTGGAGCAGAGTTTCAAGACCATTCTCGCGGCCCTGCCCGAGGACCCGATGGTGGCGTTTTTTCCCGACGCCCTGGAGTTCTTGCCCATTTATGTTTGAGAGCGATGACAAACAGGTTTTGATGCCCGATGCAAAAAGCATCCTGTCTCTGTTGGAGCCGGGCGGGGCCGTGGCCGAGGTGCTACCCGGCTTCGAAGCGCGCGAACAACAGCTGCGCATGCTGGATGCGGTGGCTGGGGTCCTGGCCGATGGCGGCCTCTTGCTGGCCGAGGCGGGCACGGGCGTAGGCAAGAGTCTGGCATACGGTTTACCGGCGGCCTCTTTGGCCCTTGCAGCCCGGGAGCGGGTGGTCATTTCCACCGGCACCATCAATTTGCAAGAGCAATTGGTGGAAAAAGATCTGCCTTTGATTCGGGAGGTCCTGGGGGGAGAACTGTCCTTCGAGTTGGTCAAAGGTCGGCAAAACTACCTCTGCAAGAGGCGTTTGCATTTGCGGGTACGGCAGCGCCTGTTGGTCGAAGACAAGAGCAGCGCTTCTTTGGATGCGGTGGTCGACTGGGCCGAAGGGGCCAAGGAGGGCAGCCTCTCGGAGTTGGACTTGCCCATGCCCGATGGGCTGTGGTCGGAGTTGTGCTCCGACGCGGACGCCTGCCTGCACCGGCGCTGTCCTCACCGGGCCGGCTGTTTCTTTGTCTTGGCCCGGCGCCGGGCCGAGGAGGCCCAACTCCTGGTGGTCAACCACCATCTGCTTTGCGCCGACTTGGGTCTGAGACGAGGCAGCGATGATTGGCAGGGCAGGGCCGTGTTGCCCGGTTTTCGCCACTTGATCGTGGATGAAGCCCATGAGCTGGAAGCGGTGGCCAGCCGTTTTTTCGGTGCCGAGGCCAGTCGCCCAGGCCTGCTCCGTCTGCTGAATCGGCTGACGCCCCGGCGTCGTCGGGATGGTTTGTTGGAGTCTTCGGACATGTCGGCCCCCTCGGGCATCAACGAGCGTAATCTGCAAGCGCGGCAGGCTTTCGAGGCTGCTTTCGACGGCCTCGCGGACTGGGTCCAATCACAGGCAGGCGCTAACGGAGGCGATCTGCGCTTGCGTCTGACCGAGGAGCTTTTGGCCCATGAAGGCTGGACGGCGGTGCGAGAGAGTTTGGTTCTTGCGGCCAATCAGGCCGAGGCGCTTTCCACCCGTCTGACGAGTTGGCTCGAAGGCCGTGCTGATCTCTCCGAGCCCGAAAGCAAGGATGCGGAGTGGGGCGGTGTGGCCCGGGCCCTGGAACAGGCCGCTTGCTCCATGCGTCAGGTAGGCGAGGTCGAGGCAGATCAAAACGAGCTTGTACGTTGGGTTGAGATACCCAAGGGAGATCATCACAGGACTCGGCTCTGCATGGCACCCTTGCATGTGGGCGAGACCCTGGCTGAAAGTCTCTTTTCGCCCATGCGCTCGACCGTGTTGACCTCGGCCACCTTGGCCACGGACGGGGATTTTGAATTTTTGAGCCGGCGACTGGGGCTGGACGCCTTGCCCCAGGAAGACATTCATCAGCTCTTGTTGGACAGCCCTTTTGACTTCGCTCACCGCACCTGTCTCGCGGTGCCCACCGACGGCCCCGAGCCCGGGCAGCCCGAATACCAAGCCTGGCTATCCACCGCCGTGGCCCGCGCCATGGCCGTGAGCCAGGGACGCAGCCTGGTGCTCTTTACTTCCTGGGCCTCCATGCGCCGTACCCACGAAAACTGCCTGAGCGCGGCCGAGGATCTGGGCATTGAGTTGCTCTGTCAGGGCCAAGCACCCCGGCATCAATTGCTGGAGCGTTTTCGGCAAAAGGAGACATCCGTCCTTTTCGGCACGGACAGTTTTTGGCAAGGCGTGGATGTGGTGGGCCCGGCACTAAGCCAGGTCATCATCGCAAGGCTACCCTTCGACGTACCCGACGAGCCCTTGCTGGAAGCACGCATGGAGGCCATCCGAGCCGAAGGCCGAAGCCCCTTTCGCCATCTCTCTCTACCCCGAGCCGTCTTGCGCTTAAAGCAAGGCTTCGGCCGACTCATCCGCCACCGAAACGACTGGGGCTCCGTGCTGGTCTTGGATAAACGCATCACCAACAGGTCCTACGGCCAACATTTCATCGAAAGCCTGCCCCCAGCCCGTCGCATCGAAGCACCCTTAGACGCAATCCTGGACGAATTGCTCGCCTTCTTCGAAGAGCAGAAAAAACAGAGGCGGTCTTAGTTTATTAGTTTTTCAGGCCGCCTTGAATCCAAGTGCGCGGAGCACAGCCTCGGGCTCGCGTTTGATGACGTTGAGCAAGACCATCGCCGGGCCCTCGGGTCTTCGCCGTCCCTGCTCCCAGTTTCTTAGTGTAGCCAAGCTGACACCAAAGATTTTGGCGAACTGCTTCTGCGTGAGCTTCAGCATTCGCCTCAGATCCGCTACGTCGACTTCCTCGATCATCACCTTGCGCGTTTTTCCCCTGCGTTTGTCGCCCTCGGTATACGCAATGGCATCTTCGAGGCCCTCTCTGATTGCATCAAATGCGCTTTTGGGCATTTCAGTCCTCCTGACTTCCATAAGCGTCCCGCAGCTTCTTCGCGAGAACAGCAAGCATCTTTCGCTCCGACGGTTTGAGATCCGCTTTTTCCTTCTTGGCAAATACAGCAAGCATAAACACGGGGATGTCCTCGTTGTGGAAGTAATAGATTATTCTCACACCACCACTCTTCCCTTTTCCTGAAACGGCAAAACGGACCTTCCTGATACCTCCCGTGCCTCTGAGCAAATCTCCGCAGGTTGGGTCCATGGCTATCATCCTTACGGCCGAGTCGACTTCTTCCTTGGTCATTCGTGACTTCGCGCGCTCCTGGAAGGCCTTGGTTTCCACAACCGTGATCCACTTATTCTTCATGTACTAATGGTACGCCATTGGCGTATGTGCGTCAAGAGAAAAACCGGGGACGGCCTTAGTTTATTAGTTTTTTCAATATGCGGCTGGTGCCTGTGGTGGGATGGGAAACCTACATGGCGTCGATGATGGCGTTGAATTTGGGGCTTGGGCGCATGGCTTTTTCGGCCAGGGTTTCGTCGGCTAAGTAGTAGCCGCCGAGATCTACGGGCGCGCCCTGGGCGGCTAGCAATTCCGCGACGATTGCCTCTTCGTTTTCTTTTAGGTCTTTGGCTACCTGGGTGAAGCGGGTTTTTGTTTCGGGATCTTTATCTTGGGTTGCCAGGGCTTGGGCCCAGTACAGGGCCAGGTAGAAGGTGCTGCCCCGGTTGTCGATTTCGTTTACCTTGCGTGATGGGGAGCGCATGTTTTCCAGGTAGGTGCCGACGGCCTGGTCGAGGGTTTCGGCCAGCAGGGCCGCTTTTGCGCTGCCGGTCTTGGCGGCGATCATTTCGAAAGAGGGTACGAGGGCGCAGTATTCACCCAGAGAGTCCCAGCGCAGGTGGCCTTCCTCTAAGAATTGTTGGACGTGTTTGGGGGCCGAACCGCCGGCACCGGTTTCGAAGAGGCCGCCGCCGTTGAGCAGGGGTACGATGGACAGCATCCGGGCGCTGGTGCCCAGTTCGAGGATGGGGAACAGATCCGTCAGATAATCGCGCAGGACGTTGCCCGTGACGGAGATCGTGTCTTCGCCCTGGCGGATTCTCTCTAAGGTGAAGTGGATGGCGTCCACCGGGGTCATGATGCGAACTTCCAGGCCCGCGGTGTCATGCTCGGGCAGGTAGTCGTTCACCTTTTTGATGATTTCAGCGTCGTGTCCGCGTTTTTCGTCCAGCCAGAAGATGGCCGGGGAGCCGGTCGCCCGAGCCCGATTGACCCCCAGCTTGACCCAGTCCCGGATCGGCTCGTCCTTGGTCTGGCACATGCGGAAGATGTCGTCCGTCTCCACCGCCTGCTCGAGGAGGATGGTGCCATCTGCGTCGACGACGCGGATGATGCCCTCGGCGGGGGCGGTGAAGGTCTTGTCGTGGGAGCCGTACTCTTCGGCCTTTTGGGCCATGAGGCCGACGTTGGCCACGTTGCCCATGGTCGCCGGGTCGAATTGCCCCAGGCGTTTGCAGTCTTCGATCGTGGCCTGGTAGATGGTGGCATAGCAGCGGTCGGGTATCATGGCGATGGTGTCCTGCAATCCATCGTCCTTGTTCCACATGCGGCCGCCGTCGCGCACCACGTTGGGCATG
>JAUVAM010000630.1 GCA_030591745.1 Deltaproteobacteria bacterium | reverse complement strand
GGTGGTTCTGGGCAAAGGGGATTTTTTCGGTTTGGATGTGATTGTCAATGGGGCTGAGCGTTTTGCCGCGGTGGCGAAGTCCGTGGTCAGGCTGGCATGGTTCCCGGCCGTTTTGCTTCTGCGTTTGGCTGGCACCAGCGAGCCTTTGGCTCAGTTGTTGCGCGGCTTGGCGACGGAGCGAAGGCAGATGGCGTGTGAGGGCGATGATTCCATGGATCGGACTTGAGGCATGTGGATTGTCGTTGTTGGTATTTTCTCCTTGGTTTTGTTGGTCTTGCTTTTTTCCATGTTCGCGCTGTCGACCACTGGCGTGCCGGTCGTACGAACACCTCCTGAACACATCCATGAATTGGCCACTCTTTTGGACCCCATGCCCGAGGGTCTGATCATCGACGTGGGTTGTGCCGACGGTCGCAATCTGGCCACTTTGTGTCAGGCGACCGGGGCGAAGGGCTTGGGCTACGAACTCAATGCGGTGATTTGGTTGTGGGCCTGGCTACGAGCCCGATTGCTGTCTGGAGGACCTGCTCTGAGCATTCGCTGGGCCGACTATCGGCGAGCGGACTTAGAGCATACAGATTTGGTTTATGCCTTCCTCATGCCTTCCGCCATGAGATTGCTGGGGGACAAATGCAAAGAAGAGATGGCACCTGGCAGCAGGCTTGTGTCCTTCATGTGGGAGGTTCCTGATTGGCGGCCTGTCAAGAAAATCGAGCTTGGATCAAGAAAAGATCCCTTATTTTTCTACGAGGTCGGGCAGGGTCACGAGAAGTCCGAGGAAGAGGCGGCCAAAAACTTGACGGATCCTGAGACCGGGGCTATCGTGAGAGAGTAATCGGATGCGAAGAAGGCTCGCTCGTCCGCTACTGGAGCGAGTTTGCGCCTTCGGCACCCAACAGGAGGGAATGGAGATGTCAAGCTCCAGGACGGCTGTCTCAACCCGTCAAGAAGTGCTAAAAAAGCAGCGCAGGCACTTAGACAAACTCTCAACCCGTGAGGCCCAGGTCCTCAGGATGCGTTATGGTCTTTCTGAGCCGGGTTCCGCCAAGGTGGGTCGCCCAGCTGCAACCCTGAAGGCTGCTCACCAACAAAAAATCGATGAATTGGAGGCCGAGATTTTGGACAAGATTCGTCCAGAGGAGACCCCCTCGACCAAGCAGAAAATCGTCGATGTCTTGAAAAATCGTTCTTGATTGGCTTCCGGCGGCTGATATACACCGGATTCGTTGACTCCCACTGCACTTAGAATACAATGAACCCCTTTGAAAGGGGTGATCATCGTGCAGGTAGAACACTCTGTTCGCCCGCGGTTGCTTGCTTGGCTTGCTGGCCTGTGGTTCGTGAGTCTGGGGCTGAGCTATGCGCTGGTTCGCGTGGCTTTTGGTCTTGGCGGCTCTCCGCTGGATACTTTCCACCTTGTTTTTGTGCTGACTGGCTTGCTTGTTTTAACGGCAACCCTGATTTTGACTGGAATAATCCTTGCACCTTTGTGCAATTTTTTCGAGGCCGAAAACGACGAGGGAGAGGTGGACTCTGGGCTGCTTCGAGTTGCCCTGGCTGCCCACCACCGATTTTCTTGGGCGATGACCCTCCTTGCCGGTGGAGGACCTGCCCTGGTCATGCTGATCTGTGGCGTCGTGTTGTCTTCTGGCTCGGGTGGAGATTCTTCTCTGTTTGTGCCCTTTTTGCTCTTGGGCCTTCTTGCGGGCACCTTCCAGTCTTTGTTGCTGTTCTCCTTGCCGGGGGATTGGTCTCGTTTTTGGTGCGGGGCTCTGCTTTCCCATGCGCCCGCGAGCAGCGTATTGGGACGCCGGTCCTTGAAAACTCGATTGGTTTTGAGTGGTTTGCTGGGGGGCGGGTTGCCGCCAGTGTTGTTTGTTTTGTTGTTCTTTCGGGAGGGTGAGCAGGTCTGGTCAGCATTGTTTTCGGCTGTGCTTGTGGCCATGATGGCGGCTGGTTTTTTGGTGGCCTCGGGTTTGTATGTGGCCCGTGGCATCGAGAAACAGCTGGACCGCGCGAGGGGTTTTGCAGCGGGTCGACCTGGGGATCTTCGGCAAGATTCGCTTGGGGGTGATGAATTGGGCCGCCTGGGTTGGGCCATGGCCGAGGTGACCGAAAGGGCGAGGTCCATGGTCTCCCGCTTGGGCTTGATCATCGGGGAGGTCCATAATATGGGGCAGAATTTGCAGGCCCAGGCGGAGGGTATGAGCGGTGGAGCTGACGTGCACATCCGCATCGTGGATGATGTCGTAAGATCTACGGAGCAGTTCAACGAGCAGCTGCGCTCCATGGCGACTCACCTTGGTGGCATGGTGGGTTCTGCTTCCGAGACGGCTGAGGCGGCTCAGAAAATCAATGAGAGCTCCAGCCTGGCGGATAGCGAAGTAGGTACACTGCAGAAGAGAGTGGAACAGACGACGCAGACTGTTGATCGTATGGGTAAATCGGTGGGTGAGGTGAGCTCGTTCATGATGAGTCTTCACGACGGGGCCCAGCAGACAGCGCAAGCCGTCCATGAACTTGCCGCCACGGCAGAAGTAGTCGGCAGCGCAGCCGGGGAAACGGCGCAGTACAGCCGCAAGGCCACCGATGTGGCCCAGGAAGGTGCCGTGGCTGTGCGCAGAACCATCGAGGGCATGGATCGCATC
>JAUVAM010000335.1 GCA_030591745.1 Deltaproteobacteria bacterium | reverse complement strand
GCGAGCTGGTCGACAGGCAGCACGGCCACCATGCCGATGCCCATATTGAAAGTACGACGCATTTCCTCTTCCGCCACGGAACCGGCCTCGGCGATTCGGGTGAAAACCTCAGGCTGGGGCCAACTGTCGACCTCAAGATGGCAGGCCAAATGCTCAGGCAGAACCCGAGGCAAGTTGCCCGGCAAACCACCGCCCGTAATGTGGGCCAAGGCGTGCAGATCGAAGTTCGCGGTGAGAAGCTGTGCGGATTTGACGTAGATGCGGGTGGGGCTTAGCCAGTCACGAAGCGCATCGGCCTCGGGCGTCTGCTCGTCCAACTTGAACACGCGCCGCAAAAGGCTGAATCCGTTGGAGTGCACGCCAGTAGAGGCGATGCCGAGCAGGCCGTCACCAGGCAGGACCTTGTTCGGGCCCAACATCTTGGGGCGGTCCACGACACCCACCGCGAAACCGGCCAGATCGTATTCTCCTTGGACATAGAATCCGGGCATCTCCGCCGTCTCGCCACCGAGCAAGGCACAGCCGGCCTGGCGGCAGCCTTCGGCGATGCCCGTGATCACCTGGCGACCCTGCTCTTGATCCAGGGCACCGGTGGCAAAATAATCCAAGAAGAACAAAGGCTCTGCACCACAAACGACCAGATCGTTTACGCACATGGCCACCAGATCGATGCCCACCGTGTCATGCTGCTTGGCAAGAAAGGCAAGCTTAAGCTTCGTGCCCACGCCGTCGGTGGCCGCCACCAAAAGCGGATCTTCGTAACGCGCTTTATCCAATCGGAAAAGACCAGAAAATCCCCCCAGGGAGCCAAGCACTTCCGGACGATGCGTGCTCTTGGCCAAGGGCATGATGGTGCGCACAAAAGCCTCGCCGGCTTCGATGTCCACACCCGCGTCCTTATAGGTAGTCGACATGCGGCGACGCTATCTTAGGAGAGCAACTAAGTCAATCGCCTGGAGGGGCGGGATGACCTGTTGTCCGATGGGCGGATGGCTGAGAGCAGTTGATCGAGTCGGTCACGCTTTGGCCCGGACGTTTTGCCGTCTCGCATTGTTGCACGGATTGCTTTGGCGATTCGGGTGGCGTCGACAAGCTCGCCGCGTTCCTTTGCGAATCGCAGGAACTCGATGCAGTCGGTCAGGTCGGACTCGGTCATGCGCCCGAGCTTGAGTAACAAAAATAGCGTGACACTTGGGCGATGGATGGAAGCACTTTTTCCCCGGTGCAGGAGGAGGATCTCGTTCTGCCAGCCGTCGATGCGGTTGAGAAAGTACGCCCCTGCCTGGTTGATCGTCTCGACCGGCAGGCCGAGTTGCTCGGCAATCGACATCAGGGTGAACAATCCCTCGTTGCCGGCGCCCCCGGGGGCGGCGATGTCGATGTCGTTTGTGATCCTGTGCTCGATGCCGAGCAGCGGCAATACGATGCCTCCCATGATCACCCAGTCTCCATCAAGGCGATCACCGGCGAGCTTCAAAAACCTCTTCAGCGTCTTGTGGTCCAGCGGTGTCACAAGTACTCCGACAACGCACGCACGGCAATGCGTTTGAGCTTAATCACACGACCCGAAGGGTTATCCGGCACGAGTCGGTTCACCACCTCCGACCGGCCGAACCAGCTCTGGAAGATTGTGGGGTAGGCACTGCGCAGAGCGAGCAGCAGGGCTTCGAGCGCTTCGGTTTTGCGGTCGCGGGTTTCCGGCCAGCCGCAGGCTTCTATCTCAACCACCGCCCGTGTGAGGTGGTGCCGGAGTCCCCCGGGTGTTGGGTGTCGCGGGTTTTTAGACCCCGATGCCAGCGGCAGCCCGTGGTCTGCCAGTGCGTCCCAGTCGGCACCGGCGTAGCCAACTTGAAACCACAGGCCCAGGGCTTCCAGGATGCGCTCGAGCGTGGAAAGCGACGGATTGGCCCTGCCGGCCTCGATGTTCTGGACCGTGGCCAAGCTGACACCGGCCTGGTGGCAAAGATCCAGCTGAGACATGCCGAGTGCCTTTCTCGATTCGAGCAGCATCTTTAATGGGTCGATCACAACTAATATAATAAGCTTAATATATTAGACAGTCAACCGGTCCTTGGGCGATCCGCCCAGGTCAATCATGCCGTGGGGAAAGCTTGTTGCTCGTAGTCCCTTGGTGTACATTGCGCTCTGCAAACTCAGCCGATGCTCGGTGGGCCCGGGCGCAGGGGAGGCAAAAATTATGTCCGAGATTGAAACCAATGCGACCAAGGCCATCGCCAGAAAAATGGAAGGCGTCGAGCCCGGCACGCCGCGATTTGAGGCTTTGGAGTCCGCCAGACGATTTAAGACTTCTTGGGTGGATTTGGGCGGTAGCTTGCAGAAAGTCAAGCATAAGAGACTTTATGAGCAATGGGGCTTTCCCTCTTTCGAAGCCTACTGTCAGGACGAAATTCGCATCAAGCCGCGCACGGCCGCCAAGTTGACCGCCTCTTTTTCCTTTCTCAAGGAAGAAGAGCCCGCCGTGCTCAAGCGCGATGGTGTCCAGCGCCCCATCCCCGACATGGCGGCGGTGGAGGTCATGCGCAAGGCCCGTGAGACCGAGAGCGTTCCGGAAGAAGACTATCGCAAGATCAAGGAAATGGCCTTGGATGACCAGCCGGTTTCGGCCCTGCGCAAGGAGTTGAAACAGAGCTTGCCCCCGTCCGAGCCGCCGGCCCCCAAGCAGGTGGTCAAGCAACTGGTTCGGCAGGCTGCCAAGCTTGCCGACACCCTGGCCAACGTGCAGGGCATCCCCCGGGTCATCGTGGATCGGGCCATCTCTTTGGTGGACGACATTCGAGCCCTGGTGGATCACTGACAATCAAGCCATTCCAGTCCTTGTCTTAATGCCAACAGTCCTTATAATAGTGGGGGTCTAGGAAAGGGCGTACTCCGGCATGGCTTCCAAAGATGATCTCAACCCACCCGTGGCTTGTTCCTTTTGCGGCAAGCCCCAAGCTGAAGCGCGTAAACTCATCGCGGGTCCCACCGTCTACATCTGTGATTCTTGCGTCAAGCTATGCAACGAGATCATCTCCGACGAAGAGGTGAGCGCGCCCGAAGAGGATCTTTCGGAAGGCATGCCCACGCCGGCGGAGATTACGCAGTTTTTGGACCACTACGTCATCGGCCAGGACTTAGCGAAGAAGACCATCGCCGTCGGGGTCTACAATCACTACAAGCGTTTGAATAACCGCGATGAAAAGCATGAGGTCGAGCTGACCAAGTCCAACCTTTTGCTCCTGGGCCCCACGGGTTGCGGCAAGACGCTTTTGGCTCAAACACTGGCCCGTTTTCTCAAAGTGCCCTTCACCATTGTGGACGCCACCAGCTTGACCGAGGCCGGCTACGTGGGCGAGGACGTGGAGAACATCGTCCAATCTTTGCTGACCGCGGCCGGTGGTGAGGTTGAAAGAGCCCAGCGCGGCATCATCTACATCGACGAGATCGACAAAATAGCCCGGCGCAGCGGTTCGACACCGTCGAGCAGCCGGGATGTGTCCGGCGAGGGCGTGCAGCAGGCCCTGCTCAAGATCATCGAGGGCACCATGGCCAATGTTTCGCCCAGGGGTGCCCGTCGCCATTACCAGCAAGAGTTCATCCAGGTCGACACCACCGATATCCTTTTCATTCTGGGTGGCACCTTTCACGGATTGGAAGACGTGATTCGGCGCCGGGTTGGAGAAAAGGGCATGGGTTTCGGTGCCAAGGTTGAGCGGAAGCAAGAGCATTCCATCGGCGAGCTTTTGGCCAAGGTCGAACAGCAGGACCTCTTGGGCTTCGGTTTGATCCCCGAGTTCGTAGGCCGCGTGCCGGTTATCGCGCCCATGAGCGAGTTGGACGGTGAAGAACTGGTGCAGGCCTTGACCGACCCCAGGAACGCCCTGGTCAAGCAATACGCCAAGCTTTTCAGCCTGGAGGGTCTGACCCTGAGTTTCACCGACGATGCCTTGGTCGCCGTGGCCGAAGAGGCCATGCGGCGTCAGGGTGGGGCCAGATCGCTGCGCACCATCCTGGAAGAGTGCATGTTGGACATCATGTACGAAGTGCCCTATCTACCGGGCATCGAAGAATGCACCATCACCCGCGAGGTGGTGCTGGGCCAGGGCGAGCCCAAGCTTAACTTCGCAGCCAAAAAATCAGCTTGACTCAAGGTGCCGGCAGAATGGCAATCTGATCGATGCCAACGGCGTGTCCATCGCCTGCGAGGATGGGGTCGATCCGCAGGTGACGAATTTCTCCTGTCCAGGCTGTTATTTCGCTCATGTCGATGTCGATGGTTTGAAATCCGCCGGTGTTGTTGATGTGCACGTCTTGGCTCCACGCTTCACGAAAACCAGCCTCGCCAAAACGATCCCAGTAGACCTTGAGGATAGAGCTACCAAGTGGGTTGTGATCGTTGGCGATGATGATGCGCACGATGGGATGGGTGGCCGCTTCAATGGCGAGTTCCGGGCTGCTGAGCATGGGGGTGTCGGGTGCCGGGACAGAGAAGATCCATGTGCCGTTCTGCGGACCATCGGCGAGCTCTACGATATTGACCGCGGTCCAGCCTTCGCGGTCTCCATCGGTGTTGAAGTCAAAGACCACTGGCGCTAGAGGCCGCCGTTCGTAGCGCAGCGAGAGGTCTTTTACTTGCATCTCGACGTCGTTGAGGCCGGGTACTTCCCATCCGATGTTCATGCCTCCGATTCGGTAATCCGAGAGTTCATTGGAGCCGGTCAAAAATCCACTTTCCCATGCACAGGTCAGCGCATCACGGATTCCTGGCAGCAGGTCGCCTTCGAAGAGCATGCCCGGGCCACCTGGAGTGAAGCCCTCGGAGACGAAGGGCGCTGAACCCAGGTTGTAGATGAGCCGCTCGGTGCCTCCCAGGTCCTGGAGGATGGTTAGTTCCAGTACGGGATATCGGTCATCGTAAACGCTGATGCCAAACCAGAGATAATCGCCAAAGCCCAGGTTGTTTGGGTATTGGAATTGGTTTTGGTTTTGAACACTAAAATAGATGAGATATTGGGCGGCGTGGTGGTCGGGGTCGTAGCCTGCCGGGATGTTGATGTTCTGTTCCGCTGACAGGAGACGCGCAAAAATGGAGAAATCGAGACGGGCGAGGGAGGAGATCGCCGGAGAGCCATGGGTATAGACGCCCGGTACGCTGATCTGTTGCTGCGCAAGGTGGTAGACCCAGCCCTGTTGGGCCGCCGGGACGTAATAGCTCCCGTCATATTGTTCATAACCCCACACGCCGAGGGTGAGATCCGCTTCAGGTGTTCCGTTTGGGCCGATGATCAT
>JAUVAM010000286.1 GCA_030591745.1 Deltaproteobacteria bacterium | reverse complement strand
CTGGTCAACCCCACCTTCACTGAACTCGAAGACAGCGACATGGACATCGTGATCACGGCCACCGAAACGGCCATCGCGATGGTCGAAGGCGAGTGCAAGCAAATTTCCGAAAGCGACATGATCGACGCCCTCATGTTCGCCTTCGAGCAATGCCAACCCATCATCCAGCTTCAAAAAGAAATAATGGGCATCGCCAATGTCACCAAACGCGAGTTCACGCCCCATGTAATCCCGAGCGAAGTTGATGCCAAAGTGCGCGAATGGGTCGGCGACGGAATGGCCAAGGCTCTGGGCAACAAAGAAAAGATGCCCCGCTACCAGGCTTTCGACGACTTAGCGGATGCCGTCAAGGAGAAGGCCAAGGAAGCCTTCCCCGACACGCCCGATCTCAACAACGACGTCTACGATGTACTCGACGCCATCAAGCGCGACATCGTGCGTGGCGCGATCGCCAAGGAAAACAAGCGCATCGATGGTCGTGATTTGGTCACCGTGCGGCCCATCAGCATCGACGTGAGCGTCTTGCCGCGAACCCACGGTTCGGCCCTGTTCACCCGAGGCGAAACCCAGGCCATGGTCACCACCACCCTGGGCACCGGTCGTGACGAACAACTCGTCGAAAACCTTGAGGGCGAGTACAAAAAACAATTCATGCTGCACTACAACTTCCCGCCCTTCTGCGTCGGCGAAGCTCGCTTTTTGAGGGGTCCGGCCCGTCGTGAAATCGGCCACGGCATGCTGGCGGAACGCGCCATCAAGGCCGTCCTGCCCAAGCATGAGGACTTCCCCTACACCATCCGCATCATCTCCGACACCCTGGAATCCAACGGATCTTCCTCCATGGCGGCGGTCTGTGGCGGCTGCATGTCGCTGCTGGATGCCGGCGTGAAGCTCATCAAGCCGGTGGCGGGCGTGGCCATGGGGCTCATCAAGGAAGGCGATGATTTCCATGTCCTGACGGACATCCTGGGCGACGAAGATCACTTAGGCGACATGGACTTCAAGGTGGCGGGTTCGGAAGCAGGCATCACCGCCATCCAGATGGACATCAAGATCAAAGGCGTCGACCGCGAGGTGCTCACCCGCGCCTTGGCTCAGGCCAAGGTTGCACGACAACACGTGCTCGGCGAGATGGCCAAGGCCTTGCCCGAAGCCAGGGATGACCTGAGTCGTTACGCCCCGCGCATCACCTCCTTGAAGATCAAGCCAGACCGCATCAAGGACATCATCGGCCCTGGAGGCCGGGTCATCAAAGAGATCGTGGCCCAGACCGGATGCTCCATCGACGTGGAAGACGACGGCACGGTGAAAATCGGCTCCTCCGATCCGGAGAAGGCCGCCGAAGCTGTTCAGATCATCAAAGAGCTGACCCAGGAGGCCGAGGTGGGCAAGCTGTACATGTCCACGGTCAAAAAGATCACCGACTTCGGCGCCTTTTGCGAAATCCTGCCCGGCACCGACGGCCTGCTGCACATCAGCGAGCTCTCCGACAAGCACGTCGAAAAAGTCACCGACCTGCTCCGTGAAGGCGATGAAGTGCTGGTCAAGTGCATCGGCATCGACCGCCAGGGCAAAATCCGCTTGTCCCGCAAAGAAGCCCTGGAGCAAAAAACAGAAGAAAAATGAGCAACATCCAAGATCAAAATGAAGTAACCGTCCGCGTCGTGGTCTTGGACCACGGCGCGGATTTGGATCTACCCGCCTACGCCACCGAAGAATCAGCCGGCATGGACCTAAGAGCCGCCGTAGACAGCCCCCTGAGCATCGAGCAAGGCCGCTGGAAGGCCATACCCACCGGCCTGACCATCGCCCTACCCCCAGGCACGGAAGCTCAAATTCGCCCCCGCAGCGGCCTGGCAGCCCGCCAGGGCCTGACCGTCCTGAACGCGCCGGGCACCATCGACTCAGACTACCGAGGCGAAATCAAAGTCCTGCTCATCAACCAGGGCCCCGAGCCCGTGATCATCAAACGAGGCGATCGCATCGCCCAAATGATCATCGCCCCCGTCCTCCGCGGCATCTGGCAGCCATCTGAAGAACTCCCCCAAAGTCACCGAGGCCAAGGCGGCTTCGGCCACACCGGCAAAGCCTGATAAATATGACCAATTGGCGACGGGGGAAGCGATGAGGGGACGGGACAAAAGGTTGTAGCCCTGTACAGGGTGGATGGTTTGCTTCAGGTTGTTGGTCCCAGAACGAATCGCGCCCGCTCTGTTCGCAGCATCTCGTATGGCGTCATGCATTTGATGTCGAGGCCGATACAGGCGTTTGGAATCTTTATTTTTCGCGTGGATGGTGACGGAATTTCGTGGGTAACGAGTGTGTGCGTATACGCATGGGCATGAGCCACCAGGTAATAGTCTGCTACCTGGAGAAAAGTGCTTACGGCGACCGGTGTATATGACTGGCCGTTAACCCACTCGCTGACAGCTGCCAAAGACGGAAACACTTGTTTGTCAGGCCTAAGAAAAAAACCCGACCCCAGACCAACGGCCCAGTCCGACAGCTCATCCGCCACCGCCCGCACCTCATCACCTACCTTCTCGATACTGAAAACGCGACCGCCGTCATTCTGTTCGATAAGCCACGCCCAAAACGCCGGGCAGAAATCGAAGCCATAATGCAAATTCTTTGCACGAATAAACACGTCGGCATCCAGAAGATAGGCCATCAGAACCCCACTCCAATCCTGTGCCCAAGTTCACGGAATGTCTCCATCTTCTTCAGACCCAACATACGAAAAGCCTCGGTAAAAGAAGTCTGCCCTTCAAACGTACTTACAAACAGCGCGCGGGCAAAACGCTTGCTGACTCGAGCCGGCTGTGTCCGATAGAAGTCGCCACCGCCCTTCCTGGACACGCCAATCAAACGCTTGAGCTCCCTTCGATATTCATCCCAGAGCTGCTCACGCGTCAAACCGCCAAGGTCGTGAATTCGGCGCAGGATCACCAGAGTGCTCACCTTGAAGCGCCTCGCCAAGCGATTCAGCTCGTCACGCAACTCATTGTCTTTGTCGTACACATCTCGCATGACAGCCAGCGGCACCAGTAACTCGGCGGCAACTTGATTGCACCACCGTTCAATATTGTGGTCCGATATACTTTGGGCTTGGGCGTCGGAGACAGCGGTCTGTCCCAACCAAATATGAGCCAGCTCGTGGGCGAGGGTAAACATCTGCGCCGCCTTGGTGTCTGAGCCGTTGATAAACACCAGCGGGGCGAGATCGTCCGCCAGGGCAAAGCCACGAAACTCCCGCGGGTCAAGCTTGCGCCTGGTGTTGCTTCCCACGACGCCGCTCACCATCACCAAGACACCCATTGCGTCCGCCTGTCCAACGAAGTGACGCAAGGCATCGGTCCAGGTCTTGAACAGCCGCCGTTCCTCCATATTGAACCCGAGTGCCCCCCGCATAGTATCCGCAGTCTTGACGACATCGCCCATCACTTGCGCTGAGCCCACAAATGAGAGCGAATCCCCCCCCATAAAACGCATGAAGTCGCGGTACCACTCCTGCCGCTGCTGGCAGATATAAATGGTGTCGAGCAGATCAGGACTGGGCCGGTCGAAATACTCCGCCGCCATGGTACGAAAATCAGGGATGGGCACCTGCTCGTCGGGGGGCTCCTGAAGAAAAAAGAAGCCGACGGGCGTGTAAGTAGCCTTGGCGAAATCCTCGAGTTGCTTGAGCGTTGGAGACAGCTCACCCTTCAGCCATTCTCCAAGCTTCGGCAACCTCTTCTCGAACATGCTCGGACTCTTTGCGCTACGCTTCAGCGCCCAGAGAAGAAGCTCTGGCTTGACCTTCACGCGATTAACTGGGTTCATATTGAAAAGAAGATACCATGGCGGCGGTCTGTGGCGGGTCAAAAAGATCACCGACTTCGGCACTTTTTGCGAAATTTTGCCCGGCACCTACGGCCTGCTGCACATCTGGAAAAAAACTGACGATTTGATGCGTTGGACGAATCACTGGTAGGGGCAGGTGGCACCGATGATGGTGGCTCGGTTGTTGGTTTCCAGGCATTCACTGCGTTGGCTGTCGTAGTCGACGATCACGATCAAATCATGGGGGTCGTAAACCGGGGCGTCTTGCCAGATGCAGGTGATGGTTTCGCAAACGCCGGCCTCCAGATCCAGGGTGGTGGCCGTGGCACAGACCAGGCTGCCGCCTGTGTCCGGATCGCCGTCGAAAAAGTCCACGCTGGCCCCCGCCGCGATGGGGTTGGTGCCGCGATTGCACACCCTCACATAGAGCGGCAGATTTCCGTCGGTGCAATCCGGACCGAAGGTGCCTTGTCCGCCTGTCAAATCCGGGGAGTGGTCGGGATTCAAATCGCCTTGAATGTTTTGACGGAAGTTGTTCAATCCAGCCACCTGCCAGTTGAGTTCAGCCTGGGATGTCCTTGGGATGGTGCCGTCTTCTTCCACGTTGGTGATCGAGTAGGCGTGTTGATTCCAAATGGCGCGTGAGCCCACCCATCGGTCCAGCGCGTCACGATAAACGCGCACCCCGTGAATGCTGCCCAGCCATTCCGCCCGGCAGGTGTTGCCGGATCCGGGAGTGCCCCCTGGAGGCGAGGCACAGACGAAGCCGTCGCCGCCGCAATCGCTGTCGTTGCCGCAGCGGCAGTAGTTGGCGTCGCAGAGTCCGCTGGAGCAATCTGTGCTGTCCTGGCAGGGCAGACCCACGAAGAGTGGATCCATGGGATGACCGTTGGGGCTGGTCTCATAAGTCGTGGTGCCCATGCTTGATGGCGAGGTGCCGCAGCTTTCGTTGGAGGGCACCACCAGTTCGGACGAGTAATCGCCGTCCACGTCGGCCACGATGGGGTTTTCGTTCCAAGTGCAGGAAGAGCGCCACTGCGAAAAGAGCACCTTGCCGTCCACGCCTCGGTAAACGCGGACGAAGCATTCGTCTGCATAAACCACCTCGACGGGGCCGTCGCCTTCGAAGTCGAACAGGGAAGATCCTGTGATGTTGGAGGAATGGTCCTGGGACGGTTGGCTCCAAAGAATGCTGTCTATGCGCAGGGTCGGGCAAGTGAGCTGATCCGGAGTGCCTGTGCAGTCCGGATCGAAAATGGTCATGGAGTCAGAGCCAGAGGCGGCCAAATCGACGCGGCCATCTCCGTCGAAGTCGCCGATGGTCGGCGGTCCGCCGCCGGAACTCGCCGGCAGGGCCACGGGACCAAAGACGGTGCGGCCGTGGAGGTTTTCAACGCGCGCCCAGCCATTGGCCACCACCCCGATTTCAGCGATGCCGTCCAGGCTTGCCCGGTCATCCTGCACCGGGTCGGAAAGATAGGTGCCGAAGTCGGCCACGGCCGTGTAGCCGCTCCCTGCGCCCGCGTTTGACTGGACGATCCATCGGCTGGTCGAGGGATCGAATTCCCAAATCACGTCACCGCCGGCCATTTCCACCAGCCCGTCGCCGTCCAGATCGGCCACCACCGGCCAGCCGATTCGGAACAGGGCGGAAAGGCCCAGGCTGGAATCCAAGAGCAGGCCGCTGGCGTCGTAGACCAGCCCGCCCGACAGGATTTCGGGCGATCCGTCGTCATTCAGATCGGCCAGGCTGGGTCCGCCCCAACCCGTGGAACCCTCGGAGAAGGTCACGGGGTTTGACGCTCCATCGTGGCCGACCCACAGAACGTCGAAGTTGCCCATGCCGTCGTTGTACTTGTAAGCGATGACCCCGCCGTTGTTGCGGTGGGCCACGATTTCGGGGCGCCCATCCGGATCTCCGTCCAAGTCCCCGATGGCCACGGAGTTGCAACCGTTCAAGTAGGGGCCCAGGG
>JAUVAM010000365.1 GCA_030591745.1 Deltaproteobacteria bacterium | reverse complement strand
AGATGGGCACGCTTGTTGTTCTCCTCTGCGCGAGCTGCACATATATAGGTCTCATATGGGCCCATGTCAAGGCCCTGAGCCTTGTGCTAAGCGTCGGAATCCCATAGAGTATGCCCCTACTCCGGGGGACAGGAGGTGCAGGATGGGTCGAGGTTTTCTCTCAGGTCGCAAGCTGGTGATGGCTGTCTTTGGCCTAAGTTTCGTAATGGTTTTGGCCGCCTGCGATACATCTGGTGCTACTTGTACAGACGCCGGCTTGGCCCCCGTGGAGGTCTATTTTTCTCCCAATGGCGGTGTGGAAGACCGCTTGGTTCAGTGGATGGGCCAGGCTGAGGAATCTTTGGATCTGGCCATCTACCTCATTACTTCCGAGCGTCTGTCCGGCCAGATCGTGGCGGCCCGGGATCGGGGCGTGCGGGTTCGGCTGGTGGTCGACGACGACGGCTGCGCCGACAGCAATTCCCGATGCACCTATCTTAGCGGCAACGACATCGACATGCTCCGGCTGGTTTCAAATGGGATCATGCATCACAAATTCATGGTGGTGGACAGCCATCTCCTGGTCACCGGGAGCTACAACTGGACTTTTTCCGCCGAGAATCGTAACGCTGAAAATGTGATAGCTATTGATGATGCCGAACTGGCTGCGCTTTACCTCGCGGAGTTCGAGGTTCTGTTCGACTAGGCGGGAAATTTTTTATTTTGCTTTGGCCTCTTCTTTTGCCTTGGCCTCTTCCGGATGGGTGCCGATGGGTTCTTCTTTGTCCCGTTGCGCCATTTTCTCGACCCAGGCCTTGGCGATTTTTCCGCTGGCCCCACGGCTTCCCGCCTTCTTGGTCACGAACTGATAGAATTTGGACTTCTGTATGCCGTGTAAGGCACCCACCACGATGTTGGCCACCGGATCTTCTTCGTAGCGGTATTTTGATTTGAGGGCGGCTTTGATGATGAATCCGGGCTGGGCATCGGCCAAGGCCACAACCGGATCCACGTACTCAGACCGGGTGCCGCCCTCGGCCTTGTAGCAGGCCTGGTAGACCTTCAGGGTGGGGTTCAGTTTTTTGCTCTCCGCGGCACAGTTCGTCAGGCCTTTGACCAGGGCGCGGAAGCTATCCGTGTCGTTGTCATAGAGTTCTTTTTGTAGTGCCCCGTCAGCCGGGAAAGCCGCGGCGAAAGGTTCGCAGGCAGCGCCACCCTTCCAAGCAGCGTAGAGCAGGGCGGTCTTGGGCCAGATCTCTTTTTCCTTGGCGGCGTATTTTTCGGCGGTGGCCTTGTCCTTGGCATCGGCCAAATCGATGGCGGCCGAGGTGCGATCGAGTGAGCTGGCCTGGGCGTCCATCAATGTGGAGATGGCGGACAGCGGGGAGGGCGGATTGACGGGGACACAGCCCTTGACGTCCGGTTGCTTGACGGCGTCGCCAAATGCAATTTCCACATCGTCGAACATCCAGCCATCGGCACTCTTGACGCAGGGAATCGCGATGTCTTTGCCCGCGATGTTCACCAGCAGCAACCGGACCTTGCCCGGAGCACGACCGCCATTGAATTTGATGTCCTTGAATTTTCCGGCACCCACATCGGCGATGAATTGGCCGGCCTTGGCCTTAAATTCGTCCGGCTGGATCCTGGTCAACACCGCTTCGCTAAAATGATGTAGCAGATCCTGAGCGTTTTCGGCTTTCAGCTTGCCCGCCTCTTCCAGCATGGCCTGGTAACGCTCTTGCATGGCCTGGGTGACTTTGTCTTTCGCTTTGGGTGAGGAGCTGAACTTGCTTGAGCAGGCCGAAAAAGCCAGGGAGAATAGGGCCAGGCTCGTCACCAAGAGAAAAGAGAATTTACGCATTGCTTGCCTCCTTGTCCGTCGTGCGGTAAGCAGGCCAGCCTGATGGATGGGCGGGCCCCCCCCGGTGTGGCGCGTTGCTGCCATGCTGCAGCAGGTGCCGGACCGTGGCTTAACACTGATAATGCCAGCAATACTGCGACAAATGTCGCAGCATAACGTGGCACTAACGAATCATAAAACGATTCGTAAGTGCCACTAACAGTCGTAGTATAATTCCAATTCGTAAGGGTGGGTGCGACGCCGCAAGGGATCAACCTCCCGCTGCATTTTCATTTCCACCCAAGTTTTGACAAAGTCATCCGGGAAAACTTCGCCCGGCAACAAGAATCCAGCGTCCGCCTCCAAAGCCGCCAATGCTTCTTCCAGGCTTGCCGGCATTGAGCGGATGGCGCGCCGTTTTTCTTCAGGTGCGGTGAACACGTTGAAATCAAAGGGACCGAAACCGGCCTCGGTCGGGTTGATTCGTCTCCGGATGCCGTCTAAGCCTGCCATCAATTGGGCCGCCATGGCCAGGTAGGGATTGCATGTGGCGTCCGGCGGGCGGAACTCGAAGCGGGTTTCTTCAGGCTTGCGAACTTGTTTGGGAATGCGGATGGCCGCCGAGCGATTGGCCAAGCCGAAGAACATGCGGGTTGGTGCTTCGAAGCCCGGCACCAGGCGTTTGTAGCTGTTGGTGCTTGGGTTGGTCAGGGCCAACAAGGCCGGCGCGTGGCTCAACAGGCCGCCGATATAATGCAAAGCGGTTTCGCTCAGGCCGGCGTAGGCATCTTTTTCCGCGAATAGCGGCCGGTTTTCCTTGAATAGCATTTGGTGGAAATGCATGCCCGAGCCGGCCTCGTTGGTCAGTGGCTTGGGCATGAAGGTGGCCGTTCTGCCTACCTGGTGAGCGGTCATCTTCACCATGTACTTGATGAGCATGATGGCGTCGGCTGCCTGCATCATGGGCATGAAGCCGGTTTCGATTTCGCACTGACCTGCCCCGCCCACTTCGTGGTGGTGGTACTTGATCGGCACGCCGGCCGCCTGCACCAGTTCGGTCATGCGGGAGCGCAGATCATGCAAGGCGTCCAAAGGCGGCATGACGTGGTACCCGCCCTGATAGGGGACGCGCTGGCCGAGGTGGTTGGCCTGCTCGTCGCCGGTGTTCCAATGCGCTTCGACTGTGTCGATGGTGTAGCTGGCGCAGTTGTTGGTGTTGGTCGAGGTGATGTGGTCGAAGATGTAAAACTCAAACTCGGGGCCCCAAATCGACTGATCAGCCACGCCTTCCGCAATCAATCGGGCTTCCGCGGCCGCGGCGATGTGGCGAGGATCTCGGGCGAAGGGTTGACCACTCCCGGCTTCCCGGATCCAGCAGGTCATGGCCACGGTGGGGATTTCGTAGAAGGGATCCAGTACGGCCGTGGTCGGATCGGGGATCAAGACCATGTCGCCGCCCTCTACCGTCTTGAAACCCGCTACGCTGGAGCTGTCGAAGGCCACGCCGTGGGTGAAGGTGCCTTCGCCCAACTTGTCGGCCGGGATGGTTACATGATGCATGGTGCCCAGGAGACTGGCGAATCGCAAGTCCACCATCCGCGCACCGTGTTCCGCAATTAAACCCAGTACTTTTTCCATCTCCACCTGGCTCATCGTCTTCTCCTGTATTCTCTAACAAGACCTCAGTTGTCCATTTCGCGAAGAAACTCGTCTTTGCTGATTATCCCTTTTTTGGCCATGACGCGCATCAGAGCCCAAAAGTACTTTTCGAGTTTGTTCAGTTTTTCCAGTTCCGTGTTTTGGACTTCGCTCAGGAAGGCCTCCATGGCCTCTTCTGACGTGATACCCGCCCCGTCGGATCGGGATTGGGCTACCTGTTGGGCCCGCCGGGTTTTGATCTCTTCGATGCGGGAAGAAAAGCCTTGTTCGGTTGCCTGCTCCTGCGCGGGGGCCTTGCGGTTTGGGTCAGTGGGTGCGTGGGTGGAGGTGTCGACTTCTTCCACGTTACCACCTGGCCTGACAAGCTGCATGCGGCTGGCTTCATTGCTTTCCGGTTTGATCAGGGACAGGGGCCTGATGATTGTATTCATGCCCCGATAGTGCTTGCGGATGGCGCTGTTGATGGCCGAGATGGGGGCCAGCACGGGACGCACCTTGCATCCCGTGGTGAACTCGATTTCGTCGATCACCGCCAGATTCATGGGATCGGCCATGGCGAGGATCATGGTTTTATTGCCGCCCCGGCCGTGTTCCAGCTTGAGGGGGATGAGATCGTTGTTTTCGCAAATGTTGAAGGAGATGGTGCGCAGGGCTTCCTTGTCGAACTCGATGGTGGACAAGTCGACCGCAGGCAGGCTCATGGTCTCGCTCAGAACTTTGACCAGCATGCCTTCGGTGATGAATCCCTTGGCAACCATGGCGACGCCAATTCGATGCCCCCATTGGCGTTGGTAGGCCAGGGCCGAGTTGAGTTGATCTTGATCGATGATGCCGCGTTCGAGCAGGACCTCTCCGAGTCTTTTTCTCGCCATGATTACGATTCCTTTCAGACCAACACATATCAAACCCTAGGAAAAAGGGTCAAGAAACCCATGCGATGGCGAAATCGGCCAAATTGACCGAGGTGGTCGACCATGGCATGTTGGAGCCACGGAAGGAGCCCCGGTATGAGCAAGCGTTCGCGTTTGTCCGAGCAACAATTTCAGATAAATACCCAGTTTAACGACGACGTGGCTGATCTCAAGACCCAGGTACTCTTTCTGAGCCAAGGCCTGGCCGCCATGATGGAGTTGGTGGACGGCATGGTGGACAAGCTCTCGCGACGCAAGGTGTTTTCCGAGGAGGAGGATTTGTTGCGTCGCTACCGCAAGTCCATGAAGACCTTGAAGCAGGCTGGTCTGAGGCTCATCCCGCCGGAGGATCCGGACGCAGAGGTGCGCAAGGTTACCTGTCCGAACTGTCAGGCCGCCATCAGGGCTCGCTCCGGTCAGCCAATCGAGCGCTGCGACTGGTGCGGCCACGAATTTGACGACCCCATTTGAACATCAGAAGCCTTATTGCCGTTGCGGTGGGTAGGCCCGTCTGGTAAAAAGAGAATCCCGGTTGGGCCGGGGTGAGGAAGAGACCATGTCGAGCCTGTTTTGGTTCACCGTGCTGATTGGTGCGCTGATTTTTGCCCATGAGGGTGGGCATTTCCTT
>JAUVAM010000401.1 GCA_030591745.1 Deltaproteobacteria bacterium | reverse complement strand
GAGGGCCAAGAAACTTGCGGTGCTAAACAGTTTTAATATGCGAAATTTGCAAACTTGAGTCGGCAAGGTAGAAAGTGGCTTCTTCCGTAGACTGTTTTGTGCCGTGTCGCAAAGCGACATGGTGCTAAACAGTTTTAGTATGCGAAATTTGCAAACTTGAGTCGGCAAGGTAGAAAGTGGCTTCTTCCGTAGACTGTTTTGTGCCGTGTCGCAAAGCGACATGGTGCTAGTCGATTAACAATCGCTTCAAAGACTGTCTCGCTCGGAAAAGTAGTGATTCCACTGAGCTTTTCGAGCAGTCAAGGGCTTCAGCAATTTCTTCGTAGCTCATCTCCTCGAAGCGTTTCAGGACAATCGCCATCCGCTGGCGTTCGGGAAGCTGAAGCAATGCGTCTCGCAGGCCTGACATCAGCCGGGCGCGTTCCATGATTCGATCCGGCTGCTCCTCTTCGGGGGCCGGGATGTTTTCGAGCGGATCGTGTTCGTCCCGCTCGATGTGAAGGCGATGGCTCGCCTTGGACCTGTGATTCAGGCAGCGATTGACCACGACCCGATAGAGCCAGGTGGTGAACTTGGCCTGCGGTTTGTACCTGTGGGCGGCCTGCATCACGGTGACGAAGACCGACTGGGTGATGTCGCGGGCATCCTCCTCATCGAAGAGAAATCGATACGCGATCCGAAAGACGAAGCCGGCATGCCGTTCATAGAGAACCTGGAGCGCCTCGCGGTCACCATCGGCAACGCTCCTCATGAGCTCTTTGTCGTCTGTCGGTCTCATGTTCTCTTCACCAGAGAGTGCAGTAGGCTTTGTGATTCAAGGGCTGCGGGTTGTGCGGTAGGCAAGGCCCAGCAGGAGAAGCGTAAATAGAAGAAAGGGCATCACTCCCTCGGGGGCATGACCATGACCCGTCTGACAGGCACATCCGCCAACGAGGCTTTCTTTTGGGTTGTCGTGATCACGGTCGGCCCCGCCGTCCGTGAGGTCGCTGTCTGGCTGAACATCTGTCCCGTCGCTTCCCGCATCGAAGAAACCGCCGTCTGAAAGACTTGCATCGGGCTCACCTGTGTGGGTGGCTTCGATGACAGTCAAGGTCAGATCCGCCCGGTCCAACAAGAGATCAGCGTTCCTGGCGTAAACAGAGAAAGCATATGAACCAGCTTGTTGAGTTGTTCCGGACAGGGTTCCGTCGCGGCTCAGTTGGATGCCTTCGGGCAGGAAGCCTGCGATCAGCGTCCAGAGAATCGGGCCTCGTTCTCCGGCAGCCTCCAGCGTCAGCTCGTAGTTTTCGCCAAGCCTTGCATCCTGGAGTTGCACCGTGATGATCTCCGGGCTGTTGCCTGCTTCCGTGCCGAAGCGCATGGCTTGAGTGCCCGTTTCTTGGATGCCCATGTCCGGGCCATTTCCCAAATAGTAGTCATCGAAGTTTGGCAGCATCTCGGCGCTGTCATGACCTGCTGTCCCTTGTGATAGCTGGAAGTCTCCGGTGGAATTTGCCGGGTCATAGCCGGTCGAGGCGTAGCTTGGCACCGCGTCTATTCCGTGGTCCTCCGTGCCATCGGGCACCTCGGCGCTGAAAAGGTCGTAGTCGAAATCGTTATCTACGTTCTCGTCGCGGATGGCGATGGAGTGACTCGCGTTGGATCGTACGTGGAGAATGTTGTTTCGGGTCACGCAATGTTTGATGTAGCGGCTGGAGCCTCCGATGCCGCCACAGCCTAAGTCGTCTGCGTTCCAGACCGTGTTGTGGAACAGGTACATGTGTCCGGTCATCCAGTCCACACTCCCGGCGTAACCCATTTTCATGAAAGGTCCATAGGTTCCGTATTGACTTTCGTCCGGGCTGTAGCATCGGCCAGACACATTGCGCCACCAGTACATGGGCCCGATGGATACGGCTGCATTTGCGTAAGCGAGATAGGTCTCGGTGTCGTGATTGCCCCAGACGCGCACATTGCGTCCGCCCCCTTCGGCTTCGATGCCGTCGTCCCAACAGTTGGCCAGGTCGTTGCCGTAGATGTCCGAATCCGGGCCTGGAAATCCTTCGAAGCTTCCATTGGACCCGCCCCCGATGATGTCGTTGTAGTAGTGATCTGGATCAGACCAGACCTTGTTGTAGCGAAAAACGTGGTTGCCGGCGTTGTTGTAAAAAACAATGGCCTGGGGTCCCGCCGGGTGGTTTGAACAACTGTCTTCAGCGTGACAATTGAACTCGGCCCAACTGTTGGAGTCATGACGAGGATGATGCATAAGGCAACGCTGCACCACCACCTTTGAGACCTCCTGGTTGCTGCAATAAACCGCGGCATCCATGTTTTGTCCATAGTCTCCATCGAAATCCAGGCGGCCCCATCCGGAGATATCACAATCTTCGATGATGACGTTATGGCCGCCTAAAATTCGGATGGCGTGTCGATGGGCTGCGCGGAGCGTAAAACCACGAATGATCACATGGGAAGCATCCACGGTGATGTTGTAGTCTGCCTGGTCGGCCACGTCCAAGACGGCTCCGCTGCCGTCATACAAAACATACCCTTCAGATGTGCCGGACTCGGTGATGTTGAGAGGGTCGCTTCCTGATTCCACTTGTACTGTTCGTGTCACGGGAAAGGCATCTGGCCAGGTGGATGCGGTGAGGGTTTTTTGTTCCGTGCCGTCGTCCACGGAGAGTTCGATTTCGTAGGTAGCTCCTGGGCGCAGGTGGACCAGACTGCCACGGTAGTCCGCCAAATCCAGGTCCGTGCCCGTGATGGGGTTGTAACGCATGGGCAGGCCCTCAAACCAGACATCGACATCCGCCTCGCGGTAGCGCACGAGCACTGTCTTGTCCTGGGAACCAGCATCCGGAGACCAGTACAGCCCGATGCTGTGGAAAGTAGACACGGAAGCAGGTTCGTCGGCGCGGGCTGCGTTTGAATCACACAAACACGATGCCGCAAGGCATGCGATGAGGGTTGTCATCCTGAGTGAGGTTTTTTCTTTCATGGTTCTCCGGTGCCTGAGTTCAATTTCATTTGACCCAGAAAGCACCCAGGAGTGCAATTCATATCGGTTTTTGATTAGATGAGGCATGTCAATCTTGGTGAGTCCAATGGATGGATTTTAGGGAGGCAGAAATGAAAAGGATGATGTTTGTGGTCTTCATGATGGTTCCGATTTTGTTCGTGGCTGGATGCGGTGGAGACTCCGGGGAAAATTTCGACGGTGAGGAGATTGGCTGCGATTGGTTTGCCGGGGACAATTGCTGGAAGAGCACCCTGGCAGCGGCAAGCGATTGCCTGCCCGGCGATGGCGCTGACGGGATCTTGAGCGCCGATGGAACGAGTTGTACGTTTGAAGATGGAACAGAAGTAATCTTCAATAATCCCTACGATTCGGAAGCATTGGATAATGACGACTACCTGTGGGATTTCGAGCTGAGATCGAACGACGGTCTGTGCCTGGCCTACAGGGAGCCTTCCGGTAGCAGCCTGGAGATAACGACTGCTGAAGGGGTGTTTTCTGAGAGCGCTATCTTCAGTATGGAGATCACCTGCCCGGATGGCAGTCAGTACAAGGTATCAAACGCCATGAGCTTATTGGAATGCGAAGGGGGCTTTGGTGACCTCCCTGGTGCGAGCTACTCTTGGCAGGAGAATTCCGTGAGCTTTGGACTGCTCGGCGGGCCCGATGGTTCTGTTAGCTTGTTTTGGTGCACAAGGTAACCCGGAGTTATCGGATACTTCTTTAGGACCCGATCAGCTGCCGGGTTTTTTTTGACCGTGAGTAATCTTGTCAATCGGAATGGTTTGAAGACCGCGCGGCTTTGTTGTCCTTCCGCCTTCCGGCCCTTTCATCGGAACCCACTTTTGTTTTTCCTGCATGGGGGGCTGTGAGCGATTTTTGATGAGGGCCCCGATGCCGATGGCCGCTTGCAGCAACCAGCCGAAGAGGAGCAGCCAACGCCAGAGGGTGGCCTCGAATGGCGCGAATTTCATCTCCAGGACATTCATTCCAGCGCTTACGACCACGGCCCGGACCAGCCCGTTGGCGCGCATGACGTGGGTTGGGGTGCCGTTGATTTTTGCTTCCCAGCCCGGGTACCAGGCTTCGTTGATGATCAGGATTCCTTCTGTCGGTGCATCGATCGTGCAACGGAGGATGTTGCGAGAAAAGTCTACTTGGGCGGCCGTGATCACTGCGTCTTGGCTTGCTGTTTCCTTGGTGCTTGGTCTCAGCAGTTGGGAGGCCAATTCCGGTGCCATGTCGGGTCCGTCATCGCCTCGGTCTAACAAGGCGACCGGGGAGGGCGCAATTTGGCCCAGGCGCTCCAGCGCGCTTTGTCTGTCGGGCAAAACCTCGGCGGCCTTCATCGGGACGAAATAGGCAAGGGGCATGGGGCTTGGCATCTCGATGACGCCTTGCCCCAGATCACGAGCTCCCTCGATGGCCAAAAGTTCTTTGGGCGGGGGAAGAAAATGCCGATTCCATCCATGAATAAAATGAGGGCCGGTCAAGGCGTAGCGCATGTTGAATTGTTCGGCCAGTCTCGGCTGTTTTCTGAGACGGGAAAGCATGCGCTCATAGGCTTTGAGCTGGAGCGGGTCTTGATACCCACGCAAATCACGAAGGCCCAGGCGGGTGCCGGCACGACAGCCGATACCGAATTCGTCCATGACACGCCAGGGTTTGTCGTCTT
>JAUVAM010000209.1 GCA_030591745.1 Deltaproteobacteria bacterium | reverse complement strand
CGCGCACCTTCACGTAACCAATGAGCGACTTTGTGCCCGCCGCGTCAAACTCGGTCACGTCGTAAGTGTCGTCCAAGCCCAATCCCTCTGACTTGCCCAACATGAACTCCACGCCGTCGCTCAAAGCAGCCGTCACGGGCGTCTTTAATTGAAACTCGGAAAGCCCCTTCATGCGCTTGGACATCACGGCGGTCATGCTGCGGGCCAAAGAGCCCGTGCCGTTCGTGGTTGCCTTCTGTTGAAGCGCAGGCAACCTGGCGCGGTAATCGGCCATCGCCCGCTGGTGCCGCTCGTTGGCCTGGGAACGCTGACGACTGGATGCGTTCTTGCCCAAACGAGGCCGTGCCGGGGGCGAAGCATAGCTGAAACGCTCCTGGTTGCGGCCGGTCAAGCTCTCGTAAACCGTATAGGGAGCCTTGGTCTTGTCGGACAGGTTGGCGTGATAGAAAGTAACCGCCAGATCCAGCATGACCTCCATGTAGGCCCGGTCCTTATGAGAAGAAGGCGTACCACCCCGGCACTTAAGCTCCTCCACGGTCTTGTACTTGCCATTGCTCGTCTTGACCTGCTTCTTCTGCATGTAGCAAATCACCGGCCTGTACTGATAACCCTTGACCTTGATGTCGTAAAAATAGGCTGAACTCATGATGCGGTTGAAATCCTTGGCGTAGACCCTGGCCCGCTTGAAACGCGCCTCGTATTCCGCCTCGGCCGCCGCTCTGTCCTCCGCCCGCTTCTCCACGTACTCTTGCAGAGCCTTCACAAAAGCATCGAGCGAACCGAAATCGCGAATATCCACTTCGTTGTAGTCGAAGCGCTTGAGTTCGATGCCGGGACGGATGGCTTTTTCGATCATCGACAATGCTGCGTCGGTGATGCTAAAGCCCCCCACCTTGCCGATGCCCACGTAAGTCATGGACTTGCGCTTGTAAGTCTGCTGGGTCTGATCGGAAGTCATCTTCTCGGCCTTGCCCTCTGCCGCATGACTCGCAGGAAGCCAGGCCAACAAGGACATAGCAATCAGAGAAAAAACAGATACACGCATTTTCATGGAGATCATCCTCAAAGGAAAAAGGGGCCCGAAGGCCCCATCATATCAAACCAGGCTTACTTGAAAATGAGGATCATGGCGTTGCGGCTCTTGACCGCTTCGTATTCCGCGCCACCCAATTTCTTTTCGATGCCCTCGTCCATTGCGGTTTCCAACTCCATGTTGTCCATCTTGCACTGCAGGAGGAACCTGGCGGAAGAGGACGTCCCCTCTGTTCGTTTTACCTGCGAGCAGTTACGCTTAAATACCCCGGCCAACTTCAGATCGGCCTTCTTGGGCATGTTCTTCAAAAAGATGCGGTACTTGCGGCCCTTGGGGGCATCCTCGCGCCAATAGTCCGTGACCTGAGGAATGACCTTGGCCATGGCATCATTCATGGCTTCCATCTGGGCGGCGCGCTCGTTGCCTGCCTCGCCGGTGTGCCTGGCCGCGCTGAGCGCGGTATCCGATGCCAGCTTGCGGCCGGTGGTGGTCTCAAAAGCGCTGATGCCCACAGACCAAGCGACTTCATGATCGCTGGTGGAGGACTTCTCTTTCTTTGCTTCATACACAAAATATACGTCCGCACCCGCGGCGGTGGCGATGGCCATGTTTTCGTCTTCTTCGGCTCCAGAAGCCTCTCCGATGGCCTCGACCATCTTGTTCAGGTTCTGAATGGCACCCATGTCAACCACTTCCCACTTATTCTTGGTCAGGTAGGAATTGGTCAGGTCGTCCATGACTTTGCGGAAGGACTTGGCTTTGTTTGCCTTGGAGGGCAGTGCCACAACTTCGGGTCGGCCCACGGCGTCCAGCATTTGCTCCTTGGAAGCGATAATGCCCAAGCCCACCAGGTCCTGCTCCAAGTCACGCTTGTGCACGTCAGTGATGATGATGACTTTGACCCGCTCGTCCTGCATGCGAACACGGGACTTAATACCCTTGCCCTTACCATCGCGGGATCCTGGAGGCGGGATATTCACGTAACGATCCAGCTTGGCAAAAACGTTCTGCTGTTGAGCCAAAAAAGCCTGGCGCTCGCCTGGCGTCTGGGCAAGACGATTCTTGATGTACCATTCGAGGCAACCCTTGCGAGCCTGGTTGATGGCATCCTGCTGGTCCACGCCGATGCCGGTGCACTTGACCAACTCGGTGGTGGCGTCCACTGCTTCGATAAACTCACCGGGCAAGAGCACCTCGGGTCCTGATTCTCCCTTGACTACGACGGTGGTGCAGCCAAATGTCCAAGCCCCCATTACCAACGCGATCGTCGCGAACAAAACAGCTTTTTTCATTACAGCCTCCTTGGGATATCTGAAAGTGTGAACAGTGTGATTGATTTTGTTGAATCGGTGAGACTATTCCAAAGGCCTTGGATTCTGTCAAGGGGAATCAGGAAAGTGTCGGGAGAGATTCCATAGCAAAGTCGGTGGGGTTGGCAACAATTGGGTTGACGTGGCCCGAGGGGCTCGGCTATCATGTCGCCTCCCAGCATACAGGGGTGTTCATTGCGCTTTGCAGCCTTCTTCGACCGATGCAAGACCACAGGCATTCAATGTCTGGTCGGGTTTTTTGTGCTTTCTGGCAGCATGGCCTGTGAGGACAAGCAGGATCCCCCCCGAACACCGTCCATCGGACAAGATGCAAGCAGCCCCAACCAGCCCGATGGAAATGAAGGAAAAGCGGCACCAGTTGCAGAAGACGGCGGCCTCCAGGAAATGGACGGTGCCGATGCCGTGACCGAGGATGCCGGCTTGGATGCCGGCCTGGATGCCGAAGATGGGTCTGATGACACCTCGGACAGCGGTCAAAGCACCGAACTTCCACTGAAAACCGGCGTGTTCATGCATGAGGGGCTGCAAGTCATCCAGGCCATCGGCCGAGCGCCGAAAAGCGTGGACATGGGTCTGGCCCGCTCCGCCGCAGCCGCCAGAGCCAGGGCTGAACTTGGTAAAATCCTAAAAAAACAAGACATTCAGACCGAATCGGGCCAGGTCCAGGGGGCAAGCATTGAAAGCACCTGGCGCAAGGGTCGTTGGATCTACGCCCTGGCCCGCATCCGACTGGAAAACAAGACAAAAGAAAAAGATAAGCTCGTGAATGAATCGACGTCGGGTTCGTCCAATTCGGCTGAACCATCAAAGACCAACCCGACCCCTTCAGTGGGAGGACTGACAAAATGATGAATAAAATCGGTCTAATCGGCCTCACCCTGGCAATCGGCCTGAGCTTCACTTTCCAGGCCAGAGCCGACGATAAAAAAGTCATCGCCATCGGCGAAGCCAAAACTCTGAACTGCAAGCGCAGCCACTATTTTGACAACCAACAAGCCCAAGCCTTGGTGGCCAACCTCAGGACCCGAATCGCTGCCACCCGTGTTTTTGACGTGGTTAGTCGCTCGGTGATGGGTAAAATTCTCCAGGAACACAAGATGGTTATGGTGGGCCTGGCGGATTCCGAAACAGTCAAGGAGCTTGGAAATTTGCTCCAAGCAGACTATCTAATTGGCTTGGAAGCAACCTGTGGGTCCACGGTCACGTTCAACGTGAACCTCTGGGATGTGGAAACGGCCAAATCGGTTTTTGCCAAAGCCTACGAAATGAAAGATGGCCGCAAAACCAGCAAGGCGATAAAGGACATTGCCAAGCTGATCAAGACCTTTGGAAAAACGGGACGATGGCCGAGCGAGGGCAGCTCGAGCAAGTCGGAACTCATGATGATGATCGACTCCAAAGCCTTCCACGCCTCGGCTGAATACATCATCAACCAAATTCGCAGGCAGGTCCCTAAATTCCAAGCAAATGTTGAAGAGGTCAACGCCTATTCAGACACCATCACCCTGAAGGTCCGCTACGGAGCACGCAAGGCATGGCCTGGCCTGAAGCTCAAAGTCGAGCGCGACGGTGAGGAAATCGGCTGGATGTATCTGAAAGAAAAGCCCAAGGGCAAACGCAGCGTCAAAGCCGGCACCACAGGCGAAATCTCGGCCTTTGAAGAAGGCGACGTGGCTTCTTGCGAGGAATGGGAACCGGTCATCGCCATCGGCCACATTGAGGATGTCGATTTGGACAACCCCGATTTGGTTGACCTGTTTAGTGAACAACTGCTGAAAGAATTCTCCGAAGCCGAGGGTGTAGCCCCGGCCGAGGGCAAGAAAATCGACCGCATTCTCCAGAGGATGGGCACGAAGACCAAGAAAAAAGATCTTGCCAAGCTGCACAAGGCAGGAGTAGATTTGCTCATCGTCGGACGCTTTTTGGGAGAAACAGGCAACCGGCAACTGAACTTTGAAGTGCTCAACACCGTCGACGGCAAACGAGTAATCAAAATCGAACGCGACGGAATTGGCCTGTAATAAAAAGCAGAGATTATTGGCGAGAATATAACGAGGGGAACACCAAACTCTCAAATTTTCAGATCCCTAACAGGAGGAAGTAAACATGAAGAAACTCGTATCCCTTATCGCAGCCCTCAGCCTCATCGCAACCCTGGGTATCATCAGCTCCGCCTGTGGCGACGACGGCAACGGCCTGCACGCCACCACCGCCAGCGGCGCCCCTGCTTGGGTGCTCAAGGGCTCCGGCGCTTTCACAGGCGATCGCGGCAAGGCTTTCTACGGTGTGGGCTCCGCCCCCAAGATGATCGACGTGTCCATGCAGCGTGACCGGGCCAACAACCGCGCCCGCCGTCAGATCCTCTCGATCTTCAACACCTACATCGCTTACATGATGAAGGACTACGCTCGCAGCACCACCGCCGGCGACATGAGCAAAGAAAGCTACGAAGCCGACGTGCTGCAGGTCCAGAAGACCATCTCCATCGGCGACCTCAACGGCGCCCAGATCGTCGACTCCTGGCGTGACCCCGCCGACGGCACCATGTACGCCCTGTCCGTGTTGGACTTAGGCGCCATGTCTGACATGATGGCCGGCAAAAAGGCACTGGATGCCAAGCTTCGCGACCACATCCGCGCCAACGCCGCCAAATCCTTCGACGACCTGGAGAAGGAAGAGGCCAAGCGCGGCAACTAAGTCAAGCGTTGACGCTTCTGAATCACGCGTGATACTAAAGACCGAAGCCCTAGGGCTTCGGTCTTTTTTTATGTCCGACCGCCCTGGTCGGCGTTCAGGAGGCTTCATGAAACTGCACCTTCACAAAAAAGCCCTTCTTCTGGCGCTGGCGGGACTGGCCTTTGTTGTCGTGGCCTGCGGTCCCCGGGTGGTGATCATTCAAGGCGGCCCGCCGCCTGGCTGGGTGGACAAGATGCCTGAGCGACCTGGTTTCATGTGCGCCGTCGGCTATTCAGGACCCACGTTCTATCAACAAGATTGCATCGGCAACGCCGCGGACAACGCCCGCGGGCATCTGGCGGAAAACATTTCAGCCACCATCCGCACCGTGACCATCGATATCTCCGACGGAACAAGGGGCATGTTCAGCCGAGACGTTTACGTGCAAGGCTCTGAGACGGTCTCCAACGCAGTGCTCCAGGGTTCGGAGATCGAGGCCCAGTGGGTGGACCTGCAAGGCCAACGGGGCGGTGCCAAGGGCTGCTATGCTTTCGTGTGCATCGACCCCAAAAAACCCATCGACTCCTTCGTCGAAGAGTTGCAAGACAAAAAACTGCCCCCAAAAACCGTTGAGAAAGTACGCGCCAACGCCGAAGCCGCTTTCGAGGATCTGGAAAAAGCCGAAGAGGCTGCTAAAAAGAAAGCCAGTCAGGCACCTGAAGCCAAGACTGACGAGCCAGCCAAGACTGACGAGCCGGCCAAGACTGACGAGCCGGCCAAGACTGACGAGCCGGCCAAGACTGACGAGCCGGCCAAGACTGACGAGCCGGCCAAGACCGACGAGCCCGCCAAGACTGACGAGCCGGCCAAGACTGACGAGCCGGCCAAGACTGACGAGCCGGCCAAGACCGACGAGCCGGCCAAGGCTGAAGAACCCGCCAAGACAGAAAATCCGACGGAAGACACACCCCAGCCCACAGAAAATGCGGACAAGCCTGTAGAGGAACCGACAGAAGCCGTCCGAAAAATCGAGATCCCTGCCGAAAAGTAGTGGACTAAGGCGCCGTAAATGAATTGATGTATCAGCGCAGCGCCATAAGGGCCCGTACTGGATCACCAGCGCATGGTGAGTCAGGGTAGTTAATCTATTGACGGGCTCTAAGAGACCAAATCCACCGAAGAAAAGAAGTACGCCACTTCGACCCGAGAGGTTTCAGGCGCGTCCGATCCGTGGACTGCGTTGTTTTGAAGGCTCTCGGCAAAGAGCTTCCGCAGGGTGCCCTCGTCGGCCTTGGCCGGGTCGGTAGCGCCCATGAGCTTGCGGTAGCGTTCGATGGCTTTCTCGCCCTCCAAGGCCGAAACCACCACGGGCCCGCTGATCATGAATTCCACCAGCTCTTGATAAAAGGGTCGCTCTTTGTGTACCGCGTAGAAACCCTCGGCTTCTTTACGGCTCAGGTGCAGCATCCGCAGGCCGACAATCTTCAGGTCGGCTGCCTGGATCTGGGCCAGGATCTTACCGGTGTAACCATTGCGAACCGCGTCAGGCTTGATGATGGACAAGGTGAGCTCACTCATGACTTCCTCCTTGACCCGGATTGATAACTTATTGAGGGAGATTGTCAAGCAGGTATTGGAGGTTCTCTTCGGTCCAAACGGCCGGGCCCATGCCATCAACTTCGACGCGCTCTTCGAACAAACGATAAAGACCGGCATCCATGATCTGATTGTTCGCCGGCACGATGTTGTGGAACATGT
>JAUVAM010000251.1 GCA_030591745.1 Deltaproteobacteria bacterium | reverse complement strand
TGGGGGTGGAGCTAATCCGGGATCAGGCAAGCAAAGTCGATTTTCAATCCAAAACAATAGAAACCGCCAAGGGCCAGAGCATCCACTACGACAAACTGCTCATCGCCACCGGAGCAAGCCCCATTCGTCCCAATTTGCCAGGCATGGACCTGGCCAATGTCTACACCGTAAAAACCGCGGAGGATGCCCAAACCATCATGGCCCGACTGAGCGGCACCGCCGACTGCGAGGCCGATGGATTGCCCGAGACCACCCAGGACAATATGGTGGCCGTGGTGATTGGTTCAGGGGCCATCGGCATCGAACAGGCCACCGCCTACCGCAACCGAGGTGCCGAAGTACATTTGATCGAGATGCGCGATCACGTACTGCCGCACCTGCTCGACGCGGACATGAGCACGGTCCTTCACCAGGAACTGGAAGGCATGGGCATCCATTTGCACATGAACACCAGTCTCGAGGCCCTTCACGGCACAACCGAGGTGGAAATCGTCGAACTTGGCGACGGAAGCCGCTTGACCTTGCGACCTGGCCGAGACATGGTCGTGATGGCGGTGGGCATGCGCCCGGATGTGGCCTTTCTGAACAAAACCGAAATCGAAATGATGCCCGACGGCATCGTGGTGGACAAACGCATGCGCACCAGCGTGCCCAATGTCTGGGCGGCAGGCGATTGCACCGCAGGTTGGTCGGGGATCGACGGAAAACCCCTGGGCGGAAAACTGGCCACCAACGCCGTGCCCATGGCCAAAATCGCGGCCAAAGACATGCTTGGGCAATCCGTGGGCTATCCCGGATTTTTCAATGGCGCGGCCACGGTGGTGGGGCAGTGGCGCGTGGCCGGCACCGGATTCACCGAAGCCTTTGCCGAGCAAAGAGGATTGGAGGTCTTGACCAGCCATGGCCAGACCACCACCCGCTTCCCCATGATGCCGGGCGCGGGCGAGGTAAGGGTCAAATTGGTCGTCGAACGAAAAAGCGGACGCCTGCTGGGTGGTCAAATTGTCGGCAGCGAGGCCGTGGCCGAGCGCATCGACGTCATCACCCTGGCCATTCAACAAGGCCTCACCGCAAAAGACTTGGCTGAGTTCAGCTACTCTTCGCAGCCCTGGCAAACCTTTTTCCCGGCAAAAAACGCCATCGTCGAAGCGGCAAGTGCTGCTCAGGCAGGCCTGCCGTGAGTGTGAGCCAGAAAAAACGACAAGATCTGCCCAAAGATCGGGATGCTTACGAGGGGCTGGCCGAAATGGCCAAGGCCTTGGCCAATCCTCTGAGATTGGAACTCATCGAGTGTCTGGCGCAAAGCCCTCGGGCCGTAGAGGTCCTTGCCGGGATCTGCGCCTTGCCCGTTAAGACAGTTTCCCACCACCTCCAAATTCTAAAAACCGCGGGCCTCGTCAAGCGGAACAGTCGGGGGCGCGAGGCCATTTACTCCCTGGCCGATGCGGCCGTGGCCCGAATCTGGATTCAACTTCGCCTTTTGGCTGAAAAACAGGGACTCATCCGCAATCTGCCTTCCGTCCCGCAAGGTCTGACCACCTTTGAATTTCAGGCCATGCTCAAAAATTCGCGGCCGACCATCATCGATGTACGCCCAAAAGAAGAGTTTGCAGCCGGTCACATCCCGGGTGCTTTGTCGGTCCCCCTGGATGAGTTGGATACGCGAATTGATGAACTGCCCAAGGATCAACCGGTGGTGGCGGTCTGTAGAGGACCTCATTGCCGCATGGCCAACTGGGCCGTGGGCACCTTACGCAATCAGGGTTTCGACGCGAGACGCTACGAAGACGGTATGCTGGAATGGTTGGCTGCGGGACACGAGATCAAGAAAAAAGACCAGAGCTAAAAACCACTCAAAGATTGATGCGCATGGCCTTTTTCGTCGAAGCACTGCTTCGTGCTGGAATGACAAGAGCTGGAATAACTCGATACGTTACCGCAGTCTGATTTCTTCACCTTGTCGCAGACCTTTTTGGCTTTCTTGCGATCGGCAAAGGAGTCGCCCTTGACGCAAACCTGCACCTGCCCGCCCTTGGAGAATCGATAACACTTGGCAAGGGCCGTGGCGGCGATGAGGCTGGTAAGGGCCACCAACGCAATGATCAGCTTCCAAGATTTCATGACTTGCCTCCTGCTGAGAAAAATCCCCTCAAACTCAAAGTAGTCCAGGGCGAAGGGCCTGTCAAATTCCTGAAGTCATGATAGAATTTTAGTATTGATTGTTAAAGGGAGAAATGCGCCATGCCGGGATGGAAAAAGCAATGGAGCATCACCGCTTCCGTCGAGGAAGTCCAGTCCATGCTCAAGGCCATGCCCAGGGTCTATCTGGAGGCGGCTAGCGATGGACTGCTGGCCCGCATGGGCCGCGCCTTCGGTCATCAGCGGCGAGACATCAAACCCAAAGCCCCCATTTTGGCCAAGGAGAGCCCTGGTGAGTTGGTCTTCCAACACGACCTGGTCAAACCGATAACCTACAAGGTGAGCCTGAAAAACAACAATGGCTGGACGGATCTGGTCTTGGAAATCAAAACTTCCTCGATGGCCAAGGACACCAGCACCGCGGATCACATCTCTTTCATCTTTTACACTCTGTCAAAATCCCTGGAAGTCACCCAGTGGACCCAGCCGGCCTGACAGAGTCACCCGCCAGGTAGTCGCGCAAGCTATCAGCCACTTTTTGCGCATTGACCAGTGGCCGATAGATAACCACGCCCGCGCCCCGATGGATGGCCTCCACCGCATCTTGCAAGCCCCGCTCCGCGGCCACGACCACCATGCGAAGCTGACTGGATAGCAAGAGCCGGGATCGCAGAAAACAGGCGGTGGCGTTATCCTGGCTGAACAAATCCAAATCACAAAGCGCCGCCTCGGCGCGGCCCTCCCGCATGGCCGCCAAAACCTCGCGCAGGTTGCCGGCCTCCTCAGCCTGGTGCCCCAAAAGACCCAAAGCATCCATCAGCAAGCGCCGGTTTTCTTTAGACCCTTCGCAAACCACCACGTTCAAAAGAGCAGCCCGTTCAGGCAAAACAGGTGCCTCGACTTTTCTTCGCTGATGCCTGCGCACAAGGGCTTCATCTACTTTCTCGAGCAGATCGCTCATCTCAAAGGGCTTGACCAGGTAGTCATCCACCCCCATCGCCATGGCCTCTTCCGCCGATTCCCTGGACGCGTATGCGGTGATGAGCAAAGCGCCCATACGCGGGTCCACGGCCTTGGCTCGTCGGATCACATCCAGCCCCGTGATGCCCGGCAGGTTTTTGTCTGCGATGATCAGATCAAAGGGTTCGGCCAAAAGCAGCTCGATGCCCTTCTCTCCGTTCTCGGCCTCCACCATATACAGGCCGGGCCGCTCGAGGACGGTTTGGATCACCTTGCGAACGATGGCTTCGTCGTCCACAAGAAGGATGCGACTTGAGCGTTTGTCCTCCATGGGCTCAGTTTAGGTGTCACACGCTCGCATGGCAAAGTTTCATTCGTTCCGATTTCTTGCGATTCCGGGGGGCCTTGCCAGCATCAAGGCAGCCGGATATGCTGCGAACAAAGCAGCACAAAAGGAAAAGATCATGACCGATACGCCCAGTGACCCTCTTCGCTCCGTGATGGACATGCTGGTGGAGGCCCTTGATGCGAGTTCACCCGAGCCGGACTCATGGTCAGATGAGCTGAGGGCGGCTTGTCTCTCCGCTCTTACCACCCTGGAGCGGATACACAACGACCAGCTTGTGGATGGCCCTACGGGCTTATTCAACCGGCAATACATGGAGGCCCGACTACGAGCCGAACTGGCCAGGGCTTCGCGACACGGGCATCCCTTGAGCATTCTAGTGGTTCGTGTTCGAGGCACCGAGGGTCGACTGGACTCGAAAAGCGTGGAGCAAATAGCCAAGCTATTCGGCACCGATCCGACAGCCGACACGTTTTCCTTTCGGCGCAGTGATGTCTGCGCCCGCGCCGGCTGGGAGCGATTCATGGCGGTCTTGCCCGAGACACCCAAATGGGGGGCCTTGACCAAAGCCGAGCGCCTGCGCCGAGCCGTGCTCAATCAAGGCTTCGCACGAGCCGCCATCGGGGTGGCGGCCTTCCCGGAAGACGCCTCGGATATCACCAGCTTGCTTGCATCCGCCGAGTCGGCCTTGAAATTGGATCAGGAAGAATAGCCCCTGTTTTCAACCAGGTTTATCTCGCGGAACGATCCAGCACAATCCGTGAAAACATAAGACGACCCGGCACCAGGGGATCCCTGGACACGGTTTTGACGAGCTCGGACAGGCGTGCAAGCGGCATTTGACCATCCACCACCAAAAAAACCTGGTCGCTCTGTGGAAAATCCTGTCTTAGCTTACGCAAGGACCGAGCCATGGAGGCCAGGCCGGCGGCGTCATGCCTCCAACCGCCACCAAGGGCTTCTAAGCGTTCGGGCTCGGTGCCGGGACCATAGCCACCCAAGCTCAAGGCCAGCTTGCCCCGATCTGCCAAGACATTAACCATGAGGCGTACCTGCCCGGATTTCAGAGCTTCGTTTTCCCCCGGAGTCGGAAGCTCAAAGACAAGCGCGGGCTGCGTATCTCGACGGCGCGATGGGCACAGACCAAGAAACAAGCGTTGCTCAATCTTGCAACGCGCCTCATCCGGCCTTGGCGGTTCGTGAAGCAAAGCGAATCGAAGCCAGCCGTCCCGAGCCGCAAGCTGAACGTGGTCCAACAAGCTGTGGGTCGCCAAGCGCCTATCCGCGGCCAAGCCCAGAAGTCCATGGGTTTGTCCGCTTGGCAACTCGCCTTGCGAGACCCCACTGGCCGGCAAGATCCAAATGGCCCCGAGCGCAGTCTCCGGCCCAGGCTCAAGCTGGGGCAATTCCAAGCCTTTCGCCAAGGGTGCCTCGCAGGTGTCGGCCAGCCCTTGCCGAAGTTGCATCTCCTGGCCGATGCCCAGCAAAACCACAACCAGACAGGCTATGCCCAAACCCATGACGCGCCGCTTGAAGCGTAGCCCCGCACCCGCCCAGGCCACCACAAGACCCAGGCCCAGGGCCAACAACAGGCTCGGTGCCATGCGCAACCAGGCCGTGGCGACGACGAGCCCTCCGGTTTCCACAAATCCTGTCGAGCCACCGGACAGAAAAATCAGCCTGGGCAAAAGAGCCAGCGCCAAGCCCAGCAACCCGAAGCCCAAGGGTGCCGCCACCGCCGCGCTACGCGCTGCGTCGGACATGGCCGGTACGAATCGTGCCCACAGCATGAGCAGGGGCAGCGCCGCCATAAGCCACCACAGCTTCAGCACAGCCTGACCCCCCACGGCCGCTTTCGAAGGAAGAAGAGGATCCAACAAGGTCCAGGCCGCCCCCACCAGCCACAATGCCACGGCCGCCATGTCACCCATATGGGGCCACAAGCGCACAAGCAATGCGGGTTTCGTCCCATCTTCGGTAGAGGGTGCCGCAAGCCGTCCGCCGGCAGACAACCAACAGGGCAACAAGCCGAGCCACAAAGACGCCGAAGCCAAAAGCCCTAAGACTTGCAGCCTCGCGCCAGCAAAACCAAAGGCCATCACAAAAGAGCACTGCCCGTGGACGACCGGGCCCAGGGCACCCTCTCCACCGGACAATCCCCCAAGGGCCACACCCGCAACCAGAGGCGCCAAGCCTACGCCCAGACGCAAATCCGGTCTCTCCGGATCCCTCGCCCAGCCGGCCAAAGAGACCACGACCGCGCTCAGCAGCCATACCAGCAACAAAACGCCTGTCAGGATATCCAGTTGTGCAAAAAGCCCCAAACCTGCATCCCCGGCGCTCAAGCCCAGAAGCACCAGGCAAAGCAAGGCGACGCCACATTGGCTAAGCAAGCCCAACAGCCTGGAGGGGGGTCTCTCGTGGGCGGACAGGAGGGTCACGATGGATTGCTACCAGCGCTGGCCCTGATTGGCCTCATCGGCTCGGAATTTGGGGAAGCTGCCGGCGCTGGAGAAAATGCCCGTCGGCAAATAATACCCGTAAAGCATGCCCTCGGCCGTGGCCAAGTAAAGAAAGCCCATACCGAAAGCGCTCACATACTCAGCGTTAACCGAGCCCACAATCCAGGCATCCGGATCGTAGACACCCAGGTTGTCGTACCACTCGAAACGGTGAGGCCCCCAAACATCCAACATATGCTGATTGCCATCGCCCCAAACCAGAGCGTAACCCCCGTCATCCAGGACGGTGATGCTCGACAAAGCCTCGCCATAATTCCACTCTTCTTCGGGAAGACCGGTCACGCTATCGATGAGAGTCTGGTTCAAGTTGTCGCCGGCACCGGTCATATAGATCAAGTCCCTTCCCGTTTCGGGCACCACCACGGGGCTAC
>JAUVAM010000434.1 GCA_030591745.1 Deltaproteobacteria bacterium | reverse complement strand
GCGCAAGCGCAGGCACTGTAGCTAGACCCAACGTAACACACACACACACACAGCAGAAATTAGGAAGTGTTTCAGCATGGCCATCCCCTTTCCCAGGACAGTGGCGTTTGGTATTTTTTGTTCCCCTTGTGATTTCCAGCATAGGAAAGGAATGCGAATTTTGTCAAGGGGGAAAAATTGGGGATTGCCGCTTTGCCGGAACTCGGGTGTGGTTGCTTATCAGGGGGGCCAAAGCCCCCTGACTGAACACACTCAATCGATGAGTGCAAGCAGGTGTTGGAAGCCCACGTAGTCGCCTTGGTGTACTAAGAGCTCGGTTACGGTGCCGTCTTTTGGGGCTTGGACTTCTTGTTCTAAGAGCATGGACTCTAAGACCATGACGGACTGACCCTGCATGACGAGATCCCCCTCGTCTACGCAGATGCGTACGATGCGGCCTGGCATCCCCGCCACAATGGGTGTGCCCTGGTGTTCTTCGGGGATGTGGTAGGTGCGTCTGCGTCGGCGTTGGACTGGGGGTGAAGGCCTTGGGGCTTCGATGGCCTGTTGTCCCGCGGGCTGGGGCTGGGGGGGCGGGGCTGACACGGGCTTTTGCTCGGCTTGTTTGCCGTTGGGATCATCCAGGCCCTTTTTTCGTACGGCTACTTTGGCTTCGCCCTTTAAAAAAGTGAGGCCCTTTTCTTTGCAGGTGGCCGCGATGAAGATGTTTTCGTCGGTTTTGAGTAGGCCGGCTTCGTCCAAGCGGCGAGCGGCGGCTTTGAGTCCCTTTTCCGGATCTTCTTCGGCCAGCTCCATGGGGCTGCGCGTCGTCGGTGGAAGTTTTAGTTGCTCACTGGCTAAGCGGACCACCTCGGGATCGGGTGGCACGGGTGTTTTTCCGAAGTAGCCGAGGACCATCTTGCCATAGCCGTCGGCGATCCGCTTCCACGGACCCAGCATGACGTTGTTGAAGGCTTGCTGAAAATAAAACTGGGAGACGGGCGTGACGGAGGTGCCCAGACCGCCCCGTTTGACCACTTCGCCCATGGCCTCCAGCACGTCTGGGTAGCGATCCATGATCTGGTTGTCCCGCATCATCTGGGTGTTGGCCGTCAGGGCGCCGCCGGGCATGGGTGAAAGCGGGATTAAGGGTTCCACTGCCTGGGCTTCGGGCGGGAAGAAATAGTCCTTCATCGAGTCTTTGAAAACGGCCTCGGCCTCGATGACTTTTCGCAAATCCACATCCAGCTTGTAGTCGGTGCCCTTGAGGGCCTGCCACATGGTGATTACGTCGGGCTGGGCCGTGCCATGAGATACCGGTGCCAAGGACAGATCCACTTGGTCCACGCCGGCTTCGATGGCTGCCAAGTAAGCCGCGATGGATAGACCGGCCGTGTCGTGGGTGTGAAAGACGATTCGGCTGCCTTCCGGCAGCAACTTGCGTGCGCGGCGTATGGTGTCGTGCACTTTGCGTGGCACGGAAGTACCGCTTGCGTCCTTGAAGCAGATGGAATCGAAGGGCACCTCCGAGTCCAGGATGTTCCGCAAGACGCCCTCGTAGAATTCGGCGGTGTGGGCACCTTCCAAGCCCGGCGGCGGTTCCATCAGGGTGATCGTGATTTCGTGATGGAGTCCGGCGTCGACGATGGCCTTGCCTGAGTCGATGAGGTTGCCTACGTCGTTCAATGCATCGAAGTTGCGGATGTGGCTGACCCCATGACGGGCAAAGAGCTTGGCGTGAAGTTGGATCACATCCAGAGGCTGGAAATCCAGGCCGACCACATTCACGCCGCGGGCCAGGGTCTGCAATTTGGCATCGGGGCCCACGGCCAGTCGGATGGCGTCCTGCATGGCGAAGGCGTCTTCGTTGGTATAAAAGTACAAGGACTGAAATCGTGCCCCGCCGCCTATCTCAAAATGTCGCATGCCCGCCTGATGGGCTGCTTCAATGGGCGGAATGATGTCTTTGGTGAAAACCCGGGCCCCGAAATACGACTGCAGGCCGTCGCGGAAAGCCGTGATCATAAAGTCGATGGTCTTGGCGGCCAAATTGATGCTCCCTTTTGGTTCTGTCAGCTTCTCCGACGTCTAAACAGGATGATGGCAAAAAGCAACAAGAAAGCCGATTGTGCAGGTCCGGCAGAGGAAGTGGTGCAGCCACAACCCGTTTCATCGCCGCCGTCGGGGGATGAAGCGTCGCCGCCTCCGGCATCCGGAAGACCCGCATCCACCATGTCTTCATCGCTCCCGGCTCCTGCATCTTGTTCGGTTCCTGCATCTTGTTCTGTTCCTGCGTCTTGTTCGGTTCCTGCGTCAGTCTGAGTGCCTCCGTCCGGGTCGCCTGTTTGGCTGGTCTCGGCCAGCAGTTCGATTTCGCCGAACAGCCCTGGCAACTTGCCTGCGCCCATGCCCGATGTCCACTCCATCCAGCCGATACGACCCTCCTCATCCGCCTCATTGACGAGAAAGGAAAAACCGAAAATATGTCCTGCATCGAGGGTGAGGCCGGGCAGGGCACCGATGGGCAGCAGCAGCTCGTAGCGGGTCAGGGTGTTTTCTCGAAGCACCACCGCCTGATAGCTGTCGTCGGCGTTGGTGGGTCCCCAGAAACGGTAGGTCAGGGTTTGGCCGTTCACCAAGGCCGCGTTGATCTCATGATCGTCGGTGTCGTCATAATCGGTGCCGCCGTTGCGACCCATGTCGAATCCCAGCTGCAGGCTGTCGCCGAGCCACAGATCCGCGGGTGAGTGCGTGTTGTCGTGCAGATCGTCTTCGACCTCAATCGCGATCCACAGTCCTTCGGCACTCCAACGAGCCGCCGCCTGAACCACCAGGTCCCCATTGCCCAGGGGCTCGTCCCCGCGCCAGTCTTCGATGGACAATTGCTGCCAGCCTTCCGTGCCGTATTCGTCGGCACGACCGTCCAAGACCATGTCCAGGCCTCGATAGGCCAGGATGCGCGGCGGCGCCGGATCGTCCGACTCGTCATCGTCGGTGCCATTGGCGCAACCCGGATCGGCCAGGTCCACCAGGTCGTCGCCGTCGTTGTCCACGCCATCACCGCAAGCCGGGGCGGGACCGCCGCCCGCTTGTAACTCGGGATGGTCGGCAATGAATCCTTTGAGTTCGTCGAAGGCCGGCTTGAGGCGGAAATCCGAAGGAAATGCCCGGCTGTTCGGATCGCCTGGGCCAAGGGCCCGCATCAGTCCGTACCCGTCGATGTCGCAGTCGGGTTGATCCACGCCGCAGTCGCTGATTTCGTAGAAGAAGCTGTTGGTGTACCAGGCCCGCCCGAGTTGTTCTTCCAGGACCCGGCGGACATAGATGGCCTGCATGGCTTCTTCTTCGCTGTCGCCGACGGGGTGGGCCCGATAGCCGGTTTCGGTGATCCAGACCTCTCCCGCATATCCCGCGGCATCCAGGATCTGCCGCAGGTCTTTGCGCGTATAGCCGGGGATCCGCTGGTCGTCCAGCACGTTGATGAAACCGTCGCCGTTCCACAGAACCCAACCGGTTTCAGAAAAGTCCTGGTAGGTGTGGTGGGCGATGATGTCAAAGGTGTTCGCACCCGCACGGGCCAGGACTCCCTCCAGGTACACATCGCAGTCGCCCACGTTGGCGATGTCAGGTCCCAGCACCTTGCAGGTTCCGCCACATGCCTGGCAGGCCTCTCGAACGGCCGCCGCGCCCGGGATGAGGATGCGATCCACATATTGGTCCAGGCTGCCTTCCCAGAATTGGCTCAGGTTGGGCTCGTTCCAGATGCCGTAGTGGGTCACACCCAGGGGACAGTAGCGGCTGACAGTATCTCGCACGAAGTCCGTCCACTCGGTGGCGGTCTGTGGGGAGTCGTTGAAAAAAAGACTGTCCGCGCCCGGCTCACGGGCCACCCATTCCGGGGTGTAGGCCAGGGTCAGGTAAACTTTGAGCCCGGCTGTATTGGCCGCCGCCACCCAGGCATCCAGGCTTGACCAGTGGTGGACGTCGTCGGCCGTCTCGATCTGATACCAGTTGGCGTCCATGCGCACCCAACTCACGCCCAGGTCTTGGGATGCTGCGATATGGGAGGGGATACCCACATGAATGTTCATGCCCACGCTGTTGTCGCCGAGATCAGCCCCAGCCTGAAGGCTCCAAGTCAGACAGCTCAGCGTTAGTATCAGGCAAAGGACTCGCGGGTGGGCCCGCAATTTGGCAATTTGTGTTTTCATGACCAGGCATTGTAGACCGAAAGGGCCGGCTGGGTAAACGGCCGTATTGCCTGTGTGTTAGCATGGTGACCAAGGAGGCTTTCCCAAGGTGCCATTTGATGAACTTGATGTGCCCGAATTGGCCGAAATTCGCACGGCTGCATTGCGAATCGCGCCATTTGTTCATCGCACACCGGTCATGCG
>JAUVAM010000639.1 GCA_030591745.1 Deltaproteobacteria bacterium | reverse complement strand
GGACAACTGTTTTGCTCGCTGACTTTGAGAGCGAGCATCCCTACACCGAAAACCAGGAGCGGCAGTGGACCGTCCGCAAACAGGGCGCCGCGAAGATCAAAGTTCGATTCATGCGCATTGAGACCGAAGAGGAATACGACTGGATCACGGTGACGAGTGACGCCGAAGAGTCTGCCTTGTATTTGGACGGCGTCTTGGATGATTACTGGACCCCCGAGCTTGAGGCCGACAACCTCACCATCACCCTGACCAGCGATTACAGCATCAACGCCTGGGGCTTCCGTGCGGATCTGGTCAGCTACTACGAGCAGCTTCCCTTCGGCATGTGCAACCGCAACGAAGACTGCGGTACCGCTTTGGATTGCATCCCCAACTTTTGCGACAACCACTACGCGCCCTGCTACGGCGAATGCCGCCACGACGATAGCTGTGACGACGGTACCGAGCCGATGTGTGACATCGTTCCGCCCCAATGCCCCAATCGAACCATCCTGGCCTACCGAAATCACTGCTACGTCTGTGTCCATCCCGAAGGTTGTGCTCCCGTAGACGGAGACGGAGACATCTACACCTGCATCCAGAAGGTCGACATTCCCGATGCGGACCCTGTAGGCATCGAAAGCGAGCTCCAGGTTGAAGGGCTGCCCGCCGATTGCATGCTCGACGCCACCTTGGATCTGGCCATCGGCCACAGCTACGCCGGTGATCTCGTCGTAGGGCTGACCAATCCCGCGGGCCAAAGGACGCTCCTCTGGAATCGCGCGGGCGGAGGCCAGCAGAATATCGCCCTGCAAGGATTCGATCTCACCGCAGAACAAAGCCTAAGCCTCACGGATGCCCAGGGCACCTGGACCTTGGACGTCAGCGATCACGCAAGCCTGGACACGGGCACGCTGGAGACCTGGTCTCTGAACTTCCGCTGTCATTGAGCACATCTTCAGCTGGGGGATCTGGCCTTTCAGGCTGCTTTCTGGTAGAAAATTTTTATGGTCAAAGAAGTCGGGCACGACGGTTCGAGCAGCCAGGAACAAGGGCTGCTTAAGCCGGATACGCTGGTTGAGCATTTTCGGATCATGCGGCCTTTGGGTCGTGGTGGGATGGCTGAGGTTTACCTGGCTCGGGATACCAAGCTGGGTCGTAAGGTGGCCTTGAAGATGATTCGGGTCGAGGCCCTGGGCTCGGCTGATGCGCTTGAGCGGTTTTTGTTTGAGGCCCGGGCCACGGCTCGTTTTGATCATCCCAACATCGTTACAGTCTATGCCGTGGGCGAATACAAGGGGCAGCCTTATGTGGCCTTGCAGTATTTGGAGGGCCATAGTCTGCGCGAGCGCATGGGCAAGACGCCCATGGGCGTGCGCGAGGCCGTGCGAATTTGTTTGGCTGTGGCTGGAGCCCTCAAGGAAGCCCACGCCAATCATATCTTGCATCGAGACTTGAAGCCGGAAAACGTCATGCTGGGCGCTGACGGTCGGGTACGGGTGGTGGATTTTGGTCTTGCCGGCAGAGTGGACTCACAACCTGTATTGAATTCGCGGGGAGAGCAGAAGACGGAGCCGCCGGAAGAGCCGAAGGCGCGGCCTGATGTTTTGGGCACGCCGGCCTACATGGCACCGGAGCAATGGCAGGAAGAAGAGACCAGCGGGGCCACGGACGTTTGGGCCTTGGGCGTCATGCTTTATGAACTCATTGCCGGACACAGACCATACGAGGCGCCGACCCCGGTCAAGTTGGCCTTGAAAGTCTGCGGGGCCGATCGCGTGCCGGGTATCGACAGCGATCGCAATCTGCCTCTGGGCTTGCCCAAACTTTTGGGCCGATGTTTGGAAAAAAATCCGGCCGATCGACCGGTGGCCGCCGAGTTGGTGGATTTGCTTTGGGCTGTGCTGCATCCGGAAGAGGCCGCGGCCACTGAGGCCGAGAGTCCTTTCCGGGGGCTTTTACCCTTCGCCGAAAATCACAGTCACTTGTTTTTCGGCCGCGAGACCGAGGTGGCAAGCTTCATAGAGCGCATGCGCGTTCAGTGCTTGCTTCCTGTGGTCGGGCCTTCCGGGGCGGGTAAGAGTTCCTTTGTGCAGGCGGGCGTGATCCCGCGCCTTCGGGAACGGGGCCCTGCCGTGGTGCTTACTATTAGACCTGGCTCCAAACCCTTTGAGGCTTTGGCCTCGCGCATTGTCTCTGCCCGCAGAGCGGCCGCGCCGGATGCCAGCCAGCCCAACCAATCGGCGGGCATGAGCGAGGAAGATCAACTCGCGCGTCAGGTGAGGGCTTCGCCTCAGCTTCTGAATCTTGTTTTGCATCGCCTGGCCCGGCAACTCAAAGCCCAAGTGGTTTTGTTCGTCGATCAGCTCGAGGAACTTTGGGCCCTGGTCCCCGACGAGGAGGAACGGCGGGCTTTCTTGCTGGCGGTCAGCACGGCGGCCGACGATCCGGCCGAGCCGGTGAGGGTGATTTTCACCTTGCGAGAAGAATTTTTGTCGCGTTTGAGCG
>JAUVAM010000001.1 GCA_030591745.1 Deltaproteobacteria bacterium | reverse complement strand
GCGGAGAGCGACGGCGGCCTGGACGGCGGCCCGGATGGGAGCGACGCTGGCCCGGACGGGGCCGGTGGTGACCTGGACGTGGACGCCGGAACCGACGATGGCGGCGCGACGGACGGAGGCCTGGACGCATCGGACGCCGGCGATGCCGGGGATGATGACGCCAACTTTAACAACAACTCGGGCTGCGGCTGCGCCGCTTCCGGCGCCGACAGCGGATCTGCGGTCACGCTGCTTGTGTTGCTGCTGGGTGCCTTGGGCTGGTTCGCGGCCCGGCGGCGCCGCGCGGTAGGCCGGCGGGGCCTGGCCTGGCTGCCCCTCATGGCCCTGGTGGGGCTTTTGGGCGCGGGTTGCTCGGACACCGCCTCCAACCAGGACGATGACGGCGGGCATGTGGACGCCGCCGTGGACGCCGCCGTGGACGCGGACGACGGGGGAGGCGATGAAGACGCCGGAGAGGTCGATGCCGATGACGGCGGTGCGAACGGCGACGCCGAAGTGGACGCCGGCGAAATCGACGCCGGAGACGGTGGCGAGGCTGACGGTGGCGGGGATCTGCCACCGGACGAAGAAGGGGAGATCGGCGACGCCTGCGAGACGGATGAGGACTGCCAGAGCGGCATTTGCCAGCATGGACCTGATTTTTCCCTGTGCACCCGGGAGTGCGAACTCTACGACTGCCCGGAGGGCTGGACCTGCGAACGCTTCCCGGCCGGCGGGCAACTCTGCGTGGCCACCCGAATCTGCCTGGACGAGGACGGCGATAGCTATGGTCTGGGCCGCGCCTGCCTGGGGCTGGATTGCGATGACGCCGCGGCGGACGTGAACCCGGGCGTGGAGGAGACCTGCGACGGACGGGACGAAGACTGCGACGGCGAGACCGATGAGGGCCTGGTGAACGTCTGCGGCGGATGTGGGCCGGTCGCCCAGGAGGCTTGCAACGGCCTGGACGACGACTGCGATGGCGACATCGACGAAGGCGTGACCAACGCCTGCGGCGGCTGCGGGGCACTCCCCGAGGAGGTTTGCAACGGCCTGGACGACAACTGCGACGGGGCCGTGGACGAGGGTTGCATGGGCTGTTCGCCGGACGAGCATCGAAGCTGTTACGGCGGACCGGAGGGCACCGAAGACGTGGGTCCCTGTCGGGCCGGCGTCCAGTACTGCCTGGGCGGAGAGTGGGGCCTCTGCGAGGATCAGGTGCTGCCCGGCGAGGAGCTGTGCAACAACGCCGATGACGATTGCGACGATGAGACGGACGAGGGCCTGCTCAACGCCTGCGGCGGCTGCGGTGAGGCGCCCCAGGAGGTCTGCAACGGTCTGGACGACGACTGCGATGGCGACACGGACGAGGGTGTGGCCACCGACTGCGGCGGCTGCGCCCCCTGCGGCCAGGCGCTCCTCTTCCCGGCCGAGTCGGGGGAGGGCGATTCCTCCCTGGCCCCGGCGCCCGACGGGGCGGTCACCCTGGGCAGCGGCCGGGTGGACAGCCACTTCATCTGGGTGCCCAACAGCAACGAGGGCTCCGTCTCCCGCTGGGACACCCGCAGCGGCAAAGAGGTGTCCCGCTACTGGATCGGGGCAAACCCCTCGCGCACCTCGGTGGACCTGGACGGCAACGCCTGGATCGCCCACCGGGGGGACGGCAAGGCCAGCCACGTCTTCACCAACACGGCCGACTGCATCGACCGCAACGGCAACGGGGTCATCGACACCTCCCGGGATCTGAACCAGGACGGGCGCATCACCGGGGCTGAGATGGTCGGTTCGGCCGAGGAAGATCCCCTGCTGGACGAGTGCGTCCACTGCCAGATCAACATCGGCAACTCAACCGACTGGATCCGGGGCGTGGGCGTGGACGCCGACAACTACGCCTGGTTCGGTTCCTGGTATTCCCGGGAGCTGTTCAAGGTGGACCCCCAGACCTGCGAGGTGCTGCTGACCCTCCCAAACAGGCCCTCCGGGTCGACCACCGCCCGGCCGATCTACGGATTGGCCATCGACGAGAACGGCATGCTGTGGACCTCCACCTACACCGACGACTGCATCACCAAGACCGACACGGTGACCGGGGTGGTGTTGGAGGAGATCTGTAACGACCCGACCACCCGCTACGGCATTGCCGTGGGCGGCGACGGGCGCATCTGGTTCGGCGACACCAGCAACGCCGTTCTGTCCTACAGGCCGGAAACGGGGGTCTGGACCCGCTACGCGGACGACACAGGCACCCTCAACTACACCGCCGGCGTCGTGGTGGACCTGACCGGCCACGTGTGGGTGGCCAGCTACTACTCCCACATCATCGGCAAGCTCAACCCCGAGATGAACGAGTGGCAATTCTTCTCCGTTCACACCCCACCCAGCGGATTCCTGGCCCAGCGCACACCGCGCGGCGTGACCATCGACTCGGACGGCAACATCTGGGGCATCTGCCGCGACTCCTCGGGCCTGGTCAAGCTGGCCCCGGATGGGCAGATGCTCGGCTCCTACCGGGTGGTCAACAACCTCAACCCGGACCAGGGGACGGGACCGTATTCCTACAGCGACAACACCGGCTTCCAGCTGATGAACTACACGGTGCGCGACGGCGCCTGGCGGCACTTGTTCGACGCCGGCGCCCAGGTGTCCCTCATCCGGCTCGAGTACAGCCCTTACACGCCGCCGGGGACCTCCATCTCGGTGCGCCTCCGGGCCGCGGCGGACGAGGCCACTCTGGAAGCCGCACCCTGGACGGACTACATCAACGGCACGCCGGTGGAGCTCGCGACCCTATTCCCGGCCCAGGCCCGCTACCTGCAGATGGAGTTTCTGCTGGCCACCGAGGATCCGGCCATCCGGCCGGTGCTCCGGGATATCCGGGTTTACTTCCAGACCTCCGACTGCCGCGACGCGGCCACACCCTGCCCGGAAGGACAGGTGTGTGACGAGCGCAACGGCGGCTGCATCGTGCTGCCCGTCCAGTGTTCCCAGGACGGCGCCTGTGGGGCGGCGGAATACTGTGACGCGGGGGGCGTCTGTCGCCAGGGTTGCCGCCTGGAGCCCGGCTTCTGTGAGCAGGGCTGGCGATGCGATCCGGATCTGCGCATCTGCCAGGAGCGGGTGGGGGAGTGCGCCTCGGACGTGCAGTGCCCCAGCGGCACCTGGTGCGCCGCCGACGGCGTCTGCGATCCGGGCTGCCGGGTGTCGCCGGATAGCTGCCCGCCGCGCAACCGCTGCGACGCCATCCGTCGCGAGTGCCTGCCGCTGCCGCCCGAGTGCACCCTGGACGCGAACTGCCCCGGGGCTGAGTACTGCAACGCCGACGGCGTGTGCCTGTTGGGTTGCCGCCTGAGCCCGGATACCTGCGCCCCGAGCCAGGTCTGCGACGCGGTGCGCCGGGAGTGCGTCCCGCCTCCGGAGGCCTGCGATCCAGGCAATACGGGGCCCGAGGTGTGCAACGGGTTGGACGACGACTGCGACGGAAGCATCGATCAGGACACCACCGACACGGGCCTGACCTGCCTGGCCGGTGACGAGGCGCCCGGCAACACCGTCTGCTACGCTGGACGAGTGCTGTGCCGGGTCCACCCCTCGACCGAACCGGCCACTCCGGTGGTCCTGAGCGGCGACGTGGTGGACGCCATTCTGCCGGAGGGCATCTACGCGGCCCCGGCCGACTTCAACTTCGGCGGCATGCTGATCGTCGAAGCTGGGGCGATCATCGCCGCCCCGGACACGCTGCAGGTGAGCATGTATCAGATCGACGGAGCTCACCTGGAGGTGAGCGGAGCCCGGCTGGAGGGTTTGTCCATCCGCTGCCACTGGAACGGGAGCCTGCGGGTGGTCGATAGCGAGATCATCGGTCGCGCCGGCCTGGACAACAGGCTGGAGGCCCTGTGGAGGGCCACCGATCTGCACCTGATCAACACCTGGGTGGTGAACACGGAGCTGGTCGCCCACCAGAACGCCACCGTGACCCTGGAGTACGCGCGCCTGGAGCAGACCGATGACTACAACCGCTGGCTGGCGACCATCGCCAGCCCCCTTGTGGTGACCGACTCGGAGTTCCTGGGCCGCAACATCGTGCCCCGGGTGGGTTCGGGCGGTCTGCAGGTGACCGGAGCCCAGACCCTGGACCTGAGGGACACGGTCTTCAGCCGGCTGAATACGGCCCTGGATCTGACCAGCACAGGCGCCCTGGATGTGCGCCAGAACGTGTTCATCGACAGCGACGTGGCCGTGCGCATGTCCGGCTGGACCTTCCCGCTGCTCGAGGACAACTCCATCGACAGCCGGGACGTGGGCCTGGCCTCGGTAGGCATCAAGTTCGACGGCTTGCGCATGGGCGGTGGGGCCACCATCAGGCGGACGGAGTTCCTGCAGGAGGAGGGCGACAGGGCCTACTGGCTGGACCCGGATGTGTTCCAGATCGCCAGCCCGACCCTCATTGAGGACTCGACCATCCTGGGCGTGGAGCCCTCCGGCCAATACCTGCTGTCCGGCACCGGCGACGCCGGGGAGATCCAGCTGGCCATGCCCGATCTGGCTACTGAATTGAGCGTGTCGGGCGCCATCAGCTTCAACGGCGGCCTGATCGATATCCCCGATGGCATGGTGCTCAAGAGCGCCTATCCCCAGTACACCATGAACGTCAGCACCGCCTGGGGCGGTCAGTTGACCGTGGGGGCGGCCAGCTTTGAAGACCTGTCCTTGCGCTTGAGCAACGGATCCACCGCCACCTTCAGCGGTTCCACCCTGACCGCCGGGCCCAACCTGTCCCGCTTGCTCATGTACAACAACGCCTCCACCTTGAATCTTGTGGGGGCCTCCTTGCGCTCCACCGACCCCATCAGCGGGACCACCCGGCGCAGCCGGGGCGTGGAGACCTTGGGCGTCGGCGTGACCACGGTCAGCGGCTCCACATTCGAGGACCTGGAATACGGCTTGATAACCCGGACCGGAGCGACGCTGGCCCTGTCCGGCTCCACCCTGCGGTCCTGCGCCAACGCGGTCTGGGCCGAGAATTTGGCGACCCTGGACCCCATCACGGCCAACACCATCGAGGACGACGATCCCGAGTTGGCGAGCGTGGGCTACAACCTGCGCTTCGACACCGGCGGCCGGGCGGCCATCGACGGCACCACCTTCGCCATCGGCGCCGAGGACATCCCCTACCTCATCGAACCGGATTTCTTCCAGCAGGCATCTCCCTCCACGGTGAGCAACACCACCTGGACCGGCGGGGAACAGGGCCAGGGGGTGGTGCTGCGGGGCGACTCCAACGGCGGCGTGATGACCATCGGCCCGGTGGAGGGCCAGGATACGCTGACCTTGCAGGGCAACGTGCGCATCCTCAGCGGCACCCAGGCCACCATCGCTGACGGCATGACCATCACCGGCGGTGCGACCACCAGCCAGTATCTGATCGTCTCTGGGACGGACAGCAGCCTAAGCGCGGCTGCGGGCGTGACCTTCCGTGACATGACCTTGCAGGTGCTGGATGTGGCCCAGGCCAGCCTGAGCGGGGTGGTCTTCGATGCCACCAGCAACCGCAACCGGGATTACCTGTACGTCTCCGGCACGGCCGTTGTGGACGGCTGCACCTTCGCCGGCTTCGGTCGCACCCAGCAGGGTGTGGTGGTGGATTGGAGTGGCGATCTGACCATGACCGGCTGCGGCCTGAGCGATCTGGAATACGGCATGTTGGCCTACCGGGATACACTGAGCGACGTGAGCGGCACCAGCTTCGTGGACTCGACCTGGGCCGTGCGGGCCCAGGCCAACGCCACCGTGACCCTGGGGAGCTGCTCCTTCATCAACCAGGACGCCACCCACGTGATGAACGGCGTGGACGTACGCTCCACCACCGGCGGTCTGTCAATGACGGTGATCGATCCTGCCTTCGATCTGGGCGCCGAGGATGGGCCCTACGCCTTCTCCCAGGACGCTTTCAACACCAACCAGACGCTGGCCTTGAGCGGTTCCACCTACCTTGGCGGCGAGTTGGGCATGGGCTACCGGCTGTGGGGCAATACCAACTCTCTGCCCATCGCGTTTGTCATGATGGAGCCGGCCCAGGACGCCTTCCGGATCCTCGGGAGCATGCAGGTGCAGGGGGCGGGCACCCTGTCCATCGCCGACGCTTGCGTGTTCCAGAGTTCATCGGCCACCACGGCCCGGATCTTCTATGTCACGGGCAGCGCGACGGCCATCGTGGGTTCGGCCTCCTTCGAGCGCGTGCAGCTGCGTTTCCAGGACACGACCGCGGGCAGCGTCACCGGCGCCGCTTTCACCACCGATCTGACCTGGCTCCAGATTATGCTCTCCATCGGCTCGACGGGGGCCATCCTGGTGGACGGCTGCCATTTCTATCGCACCGGCAGCCTGACCAACGATCTGCGCGGCATCCAGATATGGGGTGCGGCCGAGGTGGTGCCCACCGTGCAGAATTGCACCTTTGACGACTTGAACTACGGCATCTACGTGGAACAGGCGCCCGTGCCCATCCTGCTGAACAATGTCTTCAACACCTGTGTCAACGACGTCTACCAGGTGCCCTGACCCGGATCTCCCAGCCTCCCATCACCCCAGCATAGTCCCCGCTTAAGTGCTTCAGTCCAATGGGGGCGGGGGCATACCCAGCCTCCCATCACCCCAGCATAGTCCCCGCTTAAGTGCTTCAGTCCAATGGGGGCGGGGGAGGCTCGGAATCCGATTCTTTCGTTTCCGGCTCCGGTTCGCGGACCAGACGTCCTGCTTGTAAGACGATTTCTTTCGCTTTTACGGCTCGGGTCCACATGGAGTCGTGGGTGGCGACGATGATGCTGTGGCCTCGGCCGGACCATTGGAGCACGAGGTTTTCCAGGAGTTCGCTGGCCTCGGCGTCCAGGCCCGCGGTGGGCTCGTCCAGCAAGACGACGGGGGGTGCCAGGGCCACGAGCTGGGCCAGGCTGACCAATTTGCGCTCACCGCCGGAAAGCGCCGTCGCTCGGCGCTCGGCCAAGTCAGAGATCCCCAGTCGCTTGAGCGCCTTTTCTACTCGAGCCCCTCGATCTGCTCGCGGTATCCCGTGACACTTCAAACCGAAGGCCACGTTCTGCGCCACGCTGCCGGCCAGCATATAGGGGTCTTGCAAAGCGAGGCCCAAAACGGCTCGACCCGTTTTTGTTGCGGGCGCAGGGCCTGCGTGGAAAAGCTTGCCGTCGAATTTGATCCGGCCTTCGGCTAAATCCTGTAGTCCAGCCATGGCGTGCAGCAGGGTGGTCTTGCCCGCGCCGTTGCCGCCCAGCAGCGCGATCCGGCAACCGGGGGGCAGGCTCAGCTCATCTACTTTCAACACGAGATGACCCGCGCGCCGGACCTTGAGTTGCTCGATGTCGATACGCGGCGGGTTCATGTCTTTTTCCTGCTGGCGCCAAAGGCGCTGCCCACCGCGTTGATCAACAAGGCCACGGCCAGGAGCACGACACCCAAAGCCACGCCCAGGGCGAACTCGCCCTTGCCGGTCTCGAAGGCGATGCCGGTGGTGATGTTTCTGGTGTATCCCTGGATGTTGCCGCCGAGCATCATGGAGATGCCCACCTCGGCAAAGACCCGGCCGAAGCCCGCGGCCACGGCGGCAAAAAGCGCGACCTTGGCCTCACCGGCCAAAGTCCACATGGCCTGGGCCCGACCCGCGCCCAGCGCATAGGCCGTCTGCAAAATTCTGGGATCCGCCCTTTCGACCCCGGCCGCCGTGAAGCCCGCGATGATGGGAAAAGCCAAGATCACCTGGCCCACCACCATGGCACCCGGGGTGTACAAAAGCCCAAGGTCGCCCAAAGGACCACTTCGGCTCAAGAAGGCATAGACGATCAAACCCACGAGCACCGTGGGCAGAGCCATCAGGGTATTAAAAAGCGTGCGCAGAACGCCCCGGCCGCGGAAGCGACCCGCGCCCACCGCCAAGCCCACGGGCAAGGCCAGGGCCGTGGCGATGATCGTGGCCAGGCTGGAGACATAGACCGACACGCCCACGATGCCCCAAACTTCGGCATCGCCGGAAAACAGTCGAGCCAATCCCTCCGCCAGACCCTCTAAGATCATGGTCCCCCAATCACATCCGGAAAAAAGAGCTTTCGTCCATGGACCTCAAAATCGCGAATGATGGCCTGGCCCTCTGCCCCGGTCAGCCAACCCACAAAGGCCATGGCCTCCAGGTACCTAACCGCCGGGTGTGTCTTGGGGTGGGTGCAGATCACGCTGTAGGGGTTGTGCAAGCGCGTGTCGCCCTCGACCAGGACTTCCAGCTCGAGCTTGTCTTTGGCGTGCAGATACGTCGCCTCGTCGGTCAGACAATAAGCTCTTTTCTCGTGGGCCATCTGCAGGTTCAAGCGCTGGCCCTGACCTGACTCTAAGTAGTGAGGCTGACCCTTTGGGTCCAGGCCGGCCTGCTTCCACAAACGCAACTCGGCCTTGTGGGTGCCGGACTCGTCGCCTCGGGATATGAACAAAGCCTTGGCTTCGAATATTTTCTTCAGGGCCGCGATCGCATCAGCGCCACCCTTTAATCCTGCCGGATCTCCGGGGGGGCCCACCACCACAAACGCATTATGCATCACCGCGCGTCGGTTGATCCCATGACCCGCCGCGACGAAGCGCTTCTCGGCCACTTCGTCGTGCACCCAAACCATGTCCGCGTCTCCGTTGGCGGCAAGCTTCAAGGCCTGACCCGTACCCACGGCCATGACCTGCACCGTGATGCCCGTGCGGGCCTTGAAGGGTTCGACCAGGCGATTGAGCAAACCGGTGTTGTCCACCGAGGTGGTGGTGGCCAAGCGCAGGCTGCGGCCCGCACAAGACGGGTCCTCCTTGGATGACTGGCGACAAGCCGAGAAGACCACCAAGCCAACACAGATCAATACGAAAGAGAACAATTGCCGCATAAAAGACCTCAACTCCTGGCTGTCTTTTTGGCCTTGGCGGAACGCCGACAGGCCAGCTCCAGGTAGGGAATAATGACGTCGTTTTTGTTGGATGCGGTCCCGTCGTAATTGACCGACACCACGGGCACGCCGGTGACTTTTTCGATCTCGACGGACATGGCCTCGGTGACGATGGAGGCGCAGCAGAAGGCCGGGTTGGTTTGGACGAACAAACTCAAATCCGGATGACGAGCCGCCAGGTGGAAAATCTTCAGCAGGTTGTCAAAGCTCTCGCCCGTGTGGTGCATGCGCACGCCGAAACGAGCCAAGAGTTCTTCCGCCTTGGGCATTTTCTTGGTGACCTTGGGCGAGCCGATGACCTTGGCGAACTCCTTGGTGAATCGCCGTTCCAAGACCTCCACGCCCAGCATGAGGGGCGCGACGATGGCCACGTCTTTGTACAAGCCCTCACGCATCCACTTGCGCAGGTATGGCTTGGCGATGATCCGCGCGTACTCGGTGTAGGGCGTGGTCAGGGCTTCCGCGCCGTGCTCTTCGATGACCCGCACCAGGTCCTGGTTTAACACGTCGTTGTCCCTTGCGTACAGGTCACCAAAAAGGGCCACTTTGGGCCGGGCTTCGCCCTCGACTTTGATGTCGAGGAAACCGGCCACCACCTCCTTGGTCGCGTCCAGCCTGCCCCGCTTGCCCAGCACGGCTTCCGTGAATATCTCCAAACCCTGCGCCACCATGGCATCGGTTTGCCCGGCCGTCACTTCATAGGGGCGCACCTTGCAAGACATGCTGCGCAGCATGCCAGCGAAGAGATAGGAGAAGTAAGCCTCCAAGGAGGCCTTCATGGAGATCTCGATGGCGCTGGTTTCGCCGGCGTAGACCGTGCATTTTTCGAAGCCCTGACCCTCCGTCTCCAACAAGCCCTTGGCGTACTGCGGGAAGAAACAGATGTTGCAAGAAAAATTCGACCTGGGCATCCACAAAGCGGCCTTGGCCGGATCCAAGTTCATCTCTTTCACCGAGTTCATGAACTCGTGGACGATGATGTTCAGCGGAATGCACTGCCCCGTGTTGTGACCCAGACTGGCCTGCACCAAATCCGCGTCCTCCCGAATTATTCGGGCGTCGATACCCTGATGCTGCAGGGCGGCGACAAAAAGCGGCGCGCCCAAAGAATCCCAGGCCGGCACCAGGAGGGTCTGGTCGTTCAAGTGACTGGTGTACTTGGGCACCAGGGGCAGCTTGCGCCGGTCTTCGGAGGGCCGGGCCCCGGCGAGGTGGTTGCGGAAAGCGCGCACCGCTGCCTCGATGCGGGTCTCGTAGCCCACCTGGCTGTCGTGTTCATCAAGCTGCAAGACCAGGTAAGGCTTGCCGTGGGTGTTCATGATGCGGCGGAAATACTCGAGGGTGCAGGCATCGGGGCCGCATTTGAATGACGTGATGAGCAGGGGGTAGAGATTCGGGGTTCGCGCCACCGTGTCGGCCACGCCCAGGATCTGCTTGGGGTGCTGCCATTGCACCTGCTTGATCAGCTCCTCCAGCTCGCCCAACTCGCCCACTTGCACCATATCCTGCTCAAAGGTCTTGACGCCCAAAGTAGCCAGGATGTCGGCGATGCCCTTGCTCATGTCCGCGGACCACAGGGTGTAGGGACGCCCCATGAGCACCACGGCCACGTCGTCGTAATCCTCAAGCTCCTCCTTCATCACCTCCGGCCAACTCCCCCGATCCTCTTCGCGCACGGCCTGAGCCCACTGCCAGGCATCCCGCACCTCGGCCAGCGTGAGTTCTTTACCCAGGGCCGGACGCAAACCTTCGGTCAGGCGACCGATGCCGTCGAAGTGCCGCTCGCCGATGTGCAGCAAGGGAGAAAGACACTTCTCGACCAGGCCATCAATGTGCATGCTGTGAATCAAAGACGGAGCATACTGGGTGTAATAGCAATGCTGTCGCCGGGTACCGCGTTCGTGTTCGTCCTCTAAATAAATGGGCGTGAAAATAAAATCCGCCTTGCCCTGCAGACTGACCACATGTGCATGCCAGGCGCTCATCGGCGCGCAAAACTCAGCGCCGGCCAGGCGCTTGCCCTCGGTCACCGAGTCGGGCAGACCCTCGCTGGTCACCACGGGCACACCCAGTTCGGAGAAAAAAGTCTTCCAGAAACTCATGTCGGTGAGCACGTGCAAGGCGGCCGGCAGCCCGATGGTGACCTTTCGTTTGATGGGCTTTTTTTCGATGCGAAAGTGCCGCTTGCGGGCCCGCAAAAGATCAAAACCGGAACGGTTGGACGAGACGAATTGCTCTTGTTCCAAATCCCGCCCACATAAGAAACCGTAAGCCACCGTTTCTCCACCGACCTCGGCCACGCGAAGCTTGCAGTTGTTCTTGCACAAATCGCAGACCTCACCTCGAACCTCGATGGACTCGGCGTAAAGGTCCAGTCCCCGAAACTTGGAAACAAAACCCTTCGCCTGCGCCTCGTCTCGCAGCTCCAGGGCCACGCCCAAGGCCCCCGTCAAGTGGCAATATCGAGAAACCGAGATGGGCCTTTCCAGTTTTTGCTCGAAGGCCGCAACCAAGGATCGATTCTTGGCTGTTGCGCCCTGAAAGCTGACCTTTTTTCCGATGATGCCGTCGCGAGCCACTTTGAGCAGGTAGTTTTCGCGCACCGCATGCAAGACGGCGCAGAGCACCTCGTTTACTTCGTAGCCCTCGGAGAGGAAGTGGTTGATGTCCCGCTCCATGAACACGGTGCAACGGTCGGAGGCCAAGGGCGCGCGCTGGCCTTCGGTGCGATCGGCCATGTCGGTCAAGGCGCAATCAAGGCGCTGGGCCTGTTCTTCGATGAAACTGCCGGTGCCCGCGGCGCAGACGTGATTCATGATGCTCTGAGTCACCGTGCCGTCGGCCAGGGTGGTGAATTTGGCGTCCTGGCCGCCGATCTCAATGATGGTATCCACCTCGGGATCGATGGCCACGGCGGCTCGCGCGTGGGCCGTGATCTCGTCCAAGACGCTGTCCGCGCCCACGATGGCACCGATGAACTTGCGCCCGGAACCGGTGCTGCCCACCGCAACGATCTCCAGCTCGACCTCTCGCTCGCGGGCCCAATCCAGAATCGTCTCAAACAAAGCCTGCACGGCCAAAAGCGGTCGACCCGCGGTGCGGGTATAGAATCCCGCCCAAACGCCCAGGGCGTCATCCGCATCCACGGCCTTAAGGTCCGCGATCTCGTTCAAAAGCACGGCCTTGGTCGAGGTGGAGCCAATGTCGATGCCCAGCGTAACCCGCAAACGGCTGCCGGAGCTGGGCTCGCGGTAGACATCCACCTCCACGGGCCGAGGCACCTTGACGTGGGCGGGGCGATGCTCGTAGCTGGTCAAGGACCAGACCTCGGGGTAGTTTGAGCGCTCCAGGCGCAAGGGAGGATAGGTGGTCTTTTTGTCCTGGTCGGCCCGTGAACTCCACAAGGCCTCGGGCTCAACGACTTCAGCCGGCTGCGCGGGCTCGTGACCTTGCTCCAATGCCAAGGCCAGATCCAAAGCGGCCCCGAAGGCACCATAAATGGAGGCGTACTCGTCCACCAAGAGCTCCCGACCCAGAAGCTTGGCCATGTGGCGCACCACGGCGCCATTTTGAGCCACGCCGCCGGCGAAAACGATGGGCTCGGGCACGGGCTGGCCGGTGAAAAGTGTATCGTGGACGTTGGCGGCCAGGCCCTGGCACAGGCCCTCGCAAATCGCTTCCACACCGTGGCCTTCTTGTTGTGCGTGGATGAGATCCGTCTTCGCGAAGACCGCGCAACGAGTGGCGATACGCGGGATATCGGCCGTGACGCTCAAGGCCGTGGCGGCCAGAGCGGCTGAATTTTCCAAGCCCAGTCGCTCGGCCTGCTGATCGAGAAAACTACCCGTGCCCGCGGCGCAAAGGCTATTGAATCGACTGTCTTTGTAATTTCCCTGGGAGTCGAAGATGCTCAGTGAGAATTTTTCTCCACCCACCAACATCAGGGCACCCAGGCCCGGATGAAGATGCTGGGCCGCGCGGATGGCGGCCACCAGGTTGTCCACCCGGCGCTCTGCTTTCAGGCGCACGGGGCTCGAGCGGGTGACGGCCAAACGGGCCGCCGAGAGAGGGGCAAACTCGCGCATCACGCGCAAGAAAGCCTGCTCTACCTCTCCATGATGAATCACACTGCGCCACTGTCCCACGCCGCCATCTTCGGTCAACTCGGCCACAGACAGGGCCACCGAGCCCACGTCCACACCCAATATCCTGCCCTGCTTCATGACTCTTCCTTTTCTGCCCCGGCCCCTTCCATATCGCTGTAACAGGCCGGCGTAAAGGCTGGAGTGCAAATGCAGTAAAAAATCAAATCCCCCGAAACTCCAACTCCACCCTGGCCCGGGCGATCGAGAGGCTTTCATCTGCCGGAATTCCCCAATTCTGCCAAATAAAACAACCTTCTTCGGTCAATTGCTCGCTGGGCAAATCTTCATAAACAATGGTTTCCATACTCATAAACCTGCCTTTTTTCAGGGGAAAGGGCGAAAAGGTCTTGCGCGAAGGGCCTAGATGGCGTAAATCCCTTCGACCCTTGGAGGTCCGGCTTGGCCATCAAACTGGAAAATTTACGCAACATTGGAATCTCCGCCCACATCGACAGCGGCAAAACCACCCTGACTGAGCGCATTCTGTACTACACCCAGCGTATCCGCAAGATACACGAGGTGCGCGGCAACGACGGGGTGGGCGCCACCATGGACTCCATGGAGCTGGAGCGAGAACGGGGCATCACCATCACTTCAGCCGCCACTCACTGTAGCTGGCGCAACCACCACGTGAACATCATCGACACCCCGGGACACGTGGACTTCACCATCGAAGTCGAGCGGGCCCTTCGGGTTCTGGATGGTGCCGTGCTCGTGCTTTGTGCCGTGGCCGGCGTTCAGAGCCAGTCTCTGACCGTGGACCGGCAAATGCGGCGCTATGGCGTGCCCCGACTGGCCTTCATCAACAAATGTGATCGGGTGGGGGCGGACCCCCAGCGAGCTTGCGCTCAAATGCGTGAAATCCTGGGCATCCACCCCGTGCTCTTGCAGCGCCAGATCGGCATCGAGGACGGCTTCGAGGGTGTGTTGGACCTGATCACCATGGAGGCCGTGTTCTTTAAGGGCGAGGCGGGTGATAAAGTCAAGCGGGGACCCATCCCGGAAAACATGCGGGCCGAAGCAGCGGGTGCGCGGGAAGAAATGCTTGATGAAATAAGCATGTTCTCCGACGAGCTAACCGAAGCCATGCTGGAAGACCGAGTGGACGAGGCCTTGCTGCGAAAAGCCATCCGCCAGGCCACCGTGGACAACCAATTGGTGCCGGTGCTTATCGGATCGGCCTATAAAAACAAGGGCGTACAGCCCCTGATGGACGCCGTGATCGACTTCCTGCCCCATCCGGGCGAGATCACACAGAAAGCCTTTGACTTAGACGCTGACGAGGACGAAATCACCCTGCAAGCCGACCCGGAAGCCCCCACCGTCGCCTTGGCTTTCAAGCTGGAAGACGGGCGCTACGGGCAGCTTTCCCTCTTGCGGATATATCAGGGCTCCATGCGAAGAGACGACAGCCTGATCAACACCCGCACCGGGCGCAAGCATCGGGTGGGCAGGCTGGTTCGCATGCACGCCGACTCCATGGAAGACATCACCGAGGCGTCGGCCGGCGACATCGTGGCCATGTTCGGCATCGACTGCCACTCGGGCGACACTTTCACCGACGGCTCCATCCACTTGAGCATGAGCTCCATGCACGTGCCTGAGCCGGTCATCGCCCTGGCCGTAAAGGCCGCGGACACGGATAGCGAAGACAAGTTGAGCAAGGCCCTTCGCCGCTTCGTCAAAGAAGACCCCACCTTCCGGGTCGACGTGGATCCGGAATCGAACGAAACTCGCATTCGAGGCATGGGGGAGCTGCACCTGGAAGTCTACTTAGAGCGCATCCGGCGAGAGTACCATGCCGTGATCCAGACTTCTCCGCCCCAGGTGGCCTATCGAGAAGCCCCCACCCGAGAGACGACTTTCGACGTAACCCACAAGAAACAAACCGGCGGCTCGGGTCAGTACGGCAAGGTCTGCGGACGCATCGTGCCGACGGAAGAGGATGCCTTTGAGTTCGAAGATCGCGTGCGCGGCGGCCACATCCCGAAGCAATTCATCCCCTCGATAAAGCGTGGCTTCGCCCAGATGATCGAACGAGGCCCCCTCATCGGCGCCCCGGTGGTTGGGGTCCGCGTCGTTTTGGAAGACGGCGCGTCTCATTCGGTGGATTCCAGTGAGATGGCCTTCGCCGAGGCGGCTCGCCAGGCCTGGCGCCAGACCTTCATCAAGTGCTCGCCTCGCATTTTAGAGCCGATCATGCGGGTGGATGTTGAGTCCCCCGGCTCATTCGCCGGGGCCGTCATGGCTTCTTTGACCCAGCGCAGGGGCAACATTCTCGGCGTCCAGGAACAATCGGGCCAAGCCCGCGCCGAGGCCGAAGTCCCGCTGGGAGAAATGTTCGGCTACGCCACGGCCTTAAGGTCCATGACCGAAGGCAAGGCCGAGTTCACGATGGAATTCGCTCGTTATTTGCCGGTGCCGGAAAGCATCGCCAGCGAACTCGCCGAAGCGGCCCAGAAGCGCAAGTTGGCCGCTTCCAAGGCCTGACCAGGGAACAGGAGGAGTCGCCATGAGTCTCGGTTCCGGATTGCTTCCTTCGCTAAGCCAGCGCCTACCGCGCGAACCCCAGGCAGGTGAACTGGCTGTGGTCGCGTCACGTGCGGGCGTGGGCAAAAGCGGTTTTCTCGTACAGCTGGCCCTGGATGCACTGGACGCAGGCCAGCGCCTGGTCCACCTAACCCTGGCCGAAAGCTTGGACGATTTGCGCCGGCGCTACACCGGGGCCGGGGCCGGCGATGCCTTGCGCAGCTCCAACCTGCTCTTGCAATCTTACCCCGACGTCCGGCAACTGGACGTAAAAGCCCTGCGCAAGGCCAAACAGCAAATATGGCAACCGCTGGGACTGGGCGAGCCCGACCTGATCCTTTTAGACGGCCTGGGATGGTCGGCGGAAGACCAGGCAGAACTGCCTGCCCTCAAGCAATTGGCTGCGTCCTGCAAGGCCGTGCTCTGGACCACGGCGCTGACCCACCGGCACGAAAACTCGCCGGAGCGCAAGCGCCTGCCAAGGCCCCTGGACGAAAGAGGCGAGGCTTCCGATCTGATTTTGAGCCTGGAGCCCGAGGGGAACCGCATACGCTTACACCTGCTTATGGCATACGGACACCTACACACCCCCGATCCGCGCTCGCCGGTGGCCGATGATCCCATAGACATCCTGCTGGAGCGAACCTGGCTCAAGCCGATCTCCTCTGATGCGCAAGATCATCTGTCCCCGGCCGACTGTCTCTTGCTCAGCGGCGGCGCGGAGGGGGCCGAGGCAGCCTTCGGCGAAGAGGCCGAGCGCGCAGGCGTCACCGAGCGCAACTTCAGCTTCGCCGGTCACGAACCCACGCGCAGCAACGGTCAGGTCATGCTCTCCGAGGACGACCTGGCGCTTGGCAAAGTGAGCTGGAGCTACCTGAAAACTCACATGGGCCGGGACTACAAAAACGATCCCAAATTACAACGCGTGCTTCAGAGCATCTGGCACCAGGTCAACCCGGCCGGCGAGGTCTTCGCCGTGGGCCAACTGCAAGCCGATGGCACGGCCAAAGGCGGCACGGGCTGGGCGGTTGAGCTGGCCCGTCACTTGAAAAAGCCGGTCTGGATGTTCGATCAGGAAGACAAATCCTGGAGCAGTTGGTTCATCGCCCAGCAGCGATGGCAGCCCTGCGATGATCCAATCATCACATGCAAACACTTCGCCGGCTCGGGCACCCGCCACTTAATCGAAGCCGGCCGCCAGGCCATTCGCGGTCTTTTCGATCGCTCCTTCCCGACAGATTGACGGGTTGACCTCAGGCGGGCACAGGGATAAGAAGTCCCTATGACGCCATCCACCGCATACAATCCGCTCCCCAAGCTGGCCGAAGAACTCAACTTGCCCGGCGCTCACATCAAAGCCGTCGTGGATTTGTTGGACGAGGGCAACACGGTTCCTTTCATCGCCCGCTACCGAAAAGAAACCACCGGCTCCATGGACGAGGTGCAAATTCGCTCGATTGAAGAGCGGCGCGCCTATCTGGTGGAATTGGAATCCCGACGCGGCAGCATTCTGGAATCCATCGCCGAACAGGGCAAGTTGGACGACAAACTCAAGGAAAAAATCCTGGCGGCGACCACCAAGTCCGAGTTGGAAGATCTTTACTTGCCCTACAAGCCCAAGCGCCGGACCCGGGCCATGATCGCCCGTGAGCGGGGCCTGGAGCCTCTGTCGGAAATCCTGCTCAACCAGGCTCTTTCCGGCGATCCGACAAAGGAAGCGGAAGCTTTCGTCGACGTCGAAAAAGACGTGCCGGACGCAGAGGCAGCCCTGGCGGGCGCCCGGGATATCGTGGCCGAACTATGCTCTGAAAATGCCGACATCAGGGCCATGGTTCGTACGACATTCATGAAGCAAGGCCGGCTGCATGCCGAAGTCCTGCCCGGAAAAAAAGACTCGAAGACCAAGTTCGAGCAGTACTACGACCACGACGAAGGCGTGGCGGACATCCCCTCCCATCGCTACCTGGCCATCCGGCGAGGCGAACGCGAGGAAGTGCTGCGCGTACGCGTTACCGTGGATGCCGAGTCGCTCATCGCCAAGTCGCAACATCACATGGGCATCAAATCCGAAAGCCCCTTTGCGGCGCAGCTCGCTACGGCGGTCGATGACGGCTACCATCGCCTGATTGCCCCCAGTGTGGAGACAGACGTACGGGTCGAACTCAAAATGCGCTCGGATGCTTCGGCGGTTGATGTCTTCGCCGCAAATTTGCGCAATTTGCTCATGGCCGCCCCCATGGGCACCCAACCCGTCCTGGGCATGGATCCGGGATTGCGCACGGGCTGCAAATGCGCGGCGGTGGACGCTACCGGCAAATATCTGGCCACCAAGACGCTGTTTTTGGCTCGCTCCGCGGCAAAAAAAGAAGAGGCTCGAATCGAATTGCTGGATCTGCTTCGCACCCATCGCCCCCGAGCCGTGGCGGTGGGCAACGGCACGGCCGGTCGCGAAACCGAGGCCTTTGTTCGAGAGACCATTCTGGCCGAAAAAATTGGGGATTGCATGGTGGTGCAGGTCAACGAGGCCGGGGCCAGTGTCTACAGCGCATCGGACACGGCCAGGCAGGAATTCCCGGAGCTGGACTTGACGATCCGCGGTGCCATCTCCATTGCCCGACGCCTGCAGGACCCCCTCGCCGAGCTGGTCAAAATCGAACCCAAGGCCATCGGCGTTGGCCAGTATCAGCACGACGTGCACCAACCCATGCTTGGACGCAAGCTCGACGAGGTGGTCGAAAGCTGCGTCAACCAGGTTGGCGTGGAGCTCAATACCGCCAGTGCGCCCTTGCTCTCCAGGGTCTCCGGCATTGGGCCCACCATGGCCAAAAAGATCGTCGATCATCGGGAGGCCCACGGGGCCTTTGCCTCCAGGGCCAAGCTCAAAGACGTCGGCGGATTGGGCCCGCGCACCTACCAGCAGGCAGCGGGCTTCCTTCGACTGCGCGACGGTGAACACCCCCTGGATGCCTCCGCGGTGCACCCCGAGCGCTACAAATTGGTCGAGCGCATGGCGAAAGACCTGGGCGTGGAGATGGCCGAACTTCTGGGCAACGCGGCCCTGGCGGACAAAATCCAAATCACCGATTATGTCTCCGAGAAAGTAGGCGCGCCGACCCTGCAAGATATCGTGGCCGAACTCACCAAGCCGGGCCGGGATCCCCGCGAAAGCTATGAGCCGCCCAAGTTTCGAGATGACGTGCACAGCATCAAGGATCTCGAGGTGGGCATGGAGCTAGAGGGCGTGGTCACCAACGTGACCCACTTCGGTGCCTTTGTGGACGTGGGTGTACACCGTGACGGCCTGGTGCATATCAGCGAACTGTCGGACCATTTCGTCAAGGATCCGCAGCAGGTGGTCAAAGTGGGCGACAAGCTCAAAGTTCGGGTCTTGGAAGCAGACGTGGAGCGCGACAGGGTCTCCCTTTCGGCTCGTTCTCCAGGCGCGGCTCAGGCAAAACGCGAAAAGAAAACGAGCCAGCAAAACCGACAAGCAACCCCCCGCTCGAACCAAGAGCGATCCAAGAACAACAGAAGAACCAAGTCGACCAAACCAAGCCCGGCAAAAGCAGACAAATCAAGCGAAGCCGACTTCAGCCACAACCCCTTTGCCGCCCTGTTAAAAAAATAGACCGCTGTTCACTGGCCCAAGATGAGATCCCCGATATCCTCGGCGGCTCTCGAAATATCGCGGCCCAGTCTTTGCCAAAACCTGCGCCACTCAGAGCGATCCTGCTTGGCGATGTAGGTCTTCACCTTCTCGGCCGCCGACGCCACCGCCACCCGGGTTCGCTGTCCGGCCTCAACCAAAACCGCCTTGCCCTTCCGGCCGACCACCTCGACCTTGCCCTTCATCACACGGACTTCCGTCCGGCCTTCCTTCCGGCGATCGACCACAAAAGAAGTCCCCAGCACCGAGGCCCGAGCCTCGACCGTGCGCACCACGAAACCACCCTGTCCGGGCTTGACCAGGCACCAAACCTTACCCCGCGCAAGCTCCAATTCTGACTCGGCTGCGTTGAGTCGATATCGGCTATTCGGGTAAACCCGAAGCTCTGTGCCAAGCTTGGTCTTCACCACGGCCGTGGCCTCGGTGCCTACGTCTAGCCACGGTGTTTCTCCGGGCACCAATTTCCACATCAGCAACACAAACAGACACACGACCGCTGACAGCGAAGCGAAGCTCAGAACCCACTTCATGCGGGGCACTCGCTCTTTTTGCAAACCCAGTTCAGTCGAAACCCGAAGCACCATTCGCTCGGTTTCTTCGGGGGTCGCCGTGTTCGGATCACCGCGCAGGGTGCGCATGAGGCGAACCTGCTCGTCGTAATAAGCCCGGCAAGCCTCACATGCCCCCAGGTGACGGCGCATACGCTTTGTGCGCCACGGGCCCAGGTCTTCGGCAAAATACCGCTCGATTAGTTTGCGCACATGCATATCAACTCACCCCTCCCAGGCCCAATGCTTGACGCAAAGGAGCATGCCGACGCGCTTTCTCCACCAAAACTTTTTTCATGTACTTGCAGCGACGCATGCCAATACCCAGTTTTTCTTCCACCTGGCCGTAATCCAAATCCTTCAGGAAATAGAGTTCAAAAAATTCGCGCCATCCCGGCTCCAGCTTTGAGGCAAAAACCGAAAGGATACCGGCCAATTCTTTTCGCCGCAGCGATTGTTCCGCATCTTCGCCAGAGGGCAGGACATCCAGGGCGCGCTGGGGATCATCCAATTCGGGTCCGATCTGACGCCCTTGCTTGCGCAGGCGATCGATGCTGCGATGCCTCGCCAAAGTCGCCAACCAACCCGCAAAACTCGCGTGGCGGTCCGGATCCACATCCGCACGTCGCTCGTAGGCATGCAACCACACCAGGTGGGCTGCCTCCTCTCGCTCGAACTCGCTGGACCAGAATCGATTCACGATGGACCTCACCAGGGGCGTAAATGCACGAATGACCTCAGCCAAAGCTTGCGCCTCGCCATCTCGAAATGCTTCGACGCTGCGACGTGTCAATTCAGTGCGAACCACGTGTCTCCACCCGGGATACGTCGGTCAGGAGCAAAAAGGACAATTTTCTTTGTTCTTTTTCCCTGTGGCGAGCGTATCCCCAATAGAACAAATTGCCAACCCGAGGAGCCAATCGATGAAGAAGCAAATCCTGTTTGCTGCCTTGTGTCTTGTTGCCGGTTTCGCTTTTGCCTCCTGCGGCGATGACGAAGCCAAAGACGGCTGTGATCCCTTGGCCCCCGACTGCAACGGCGGCGAGGCCTGCGAAATCATGGCGGATGGCAGCTATCATTGCGTGGCCCCTTTGTTGCTGCGTGGCCAGGTTGTTGATTTCTCCGACGACAGCCCGGTGGCCGACGCGCGCATCCAGGCCGTCGATGCCAACGGCAGCGTGCTTGGGGCAACGGCCATCAGTGACAGCCAGGGTTTCTATGCGTTGCAGGTGCCCAGCATGCGAAACGAAGAAGGGCAGCCTGTGGACGCGGGCTTCAGCCTGCGGGCCGCCGCCGAGGATTACGATCCATTTCCCAGCGGTGTGCGCGTCTCCCTGCCCATCGATCCCACAAGCGCCCAGGATTCGGACTCGGAGGCTTGGGTGATCGAGGGCCCCTTGACCCTCATCAAGCTCTTGCCCTTGCCGGCGAGCGCGGCTCAGTACGGACGCATTTCCGGAGAAATCCTTGGCGAGGCGACCCAAAGTGTTTTGCTGGTGGCCGAAAGCGCGAACGACATGGCCCTCGGATTCAGCGACGCGGATGGACACTATGTCATCTTCAATCTGCCTCCGGGGGAATACAGCATTCAGGCCTATGCCGCCGGCGCTCAGTTTTTGCCGGAAGTCGTCAATCTGGCCGCGGGTGAACACGCCGAGCATGTGGATATCCAGGCCTCGAATAGCCCCCTTGCCACCGTGCGGGGCAACGTACAAATCGTCAACGCCCCCGGCGGCTCCTTGACCAGCGTGGTGTTGGCCGTGGAAAGCACCTTCGTGGAGAACGCGGCTCGCGGACAAGTGCCGCCCGGTCTGCGCATCGGAGATGTAAGCGGGGACTTCGTCATCGAAAATGTCCCCGATGGACGATATGTGGTTTTGGCGGCATTCGAAAACGATGATCTGGTTCGCGATCCGGACCAAACCATCGGGGGCACACGCATCGTTCACATCGAAGTGCCCGATGCCGACCAGGGCACCGACATTTCCCTGCCCGAAGGATTCAAGGTCACCGAGGCCTTGGCCGTGATCGGACCCGGGGCCGATGGTCTTGAGGAAATCAGCAGCCTTACGCCGACCTTGAGTTGGGCGGATGATTCCAGCGAGTCGGGCTACGAACTCGCTGTCTTCGACGCCTTCGGGGAAGAAATCTGGCGTACCCAACTGGGGCCGGTCAGCGGCCAGCCCTCGGTGGATGTGCCCTACGGGGGCCCAGCCCTGGAGGCCGGCATGGTCTATCAGTTCCGCGCCTGGTCGCAACGTGAAAAAAATGGCGTCATCACCGCCATCAGCGCCACCGAAGATCTGAAGGGCGTCTTTACCCTATCCAGCCAGAGCCAAAGGTGACGACATGTCGATAATGAACCATATTGTCATACAAGCGCATAGAGACAGAGG
>JAUVAM010000471.1 GCA_030591745.1 Deltaproteobacteria bacterium | reverse complement strand
GCTCTTGGGTTTGTTGTTCTTTCATTTTACGGGCAATTTTTGGTCCTTTGGTTTTAACCTTTTCGCATGGGCCGCAGATATGGGCTTCGCTCAGGCCCATGTCCGCGATCACAACCGTCGGGCTGAACGCGCCAGGCAGCGCATGAAAGAGATGGAGAAGGCCTTCTACGATTCCGTGCAAACGGGAGAGTCCACTTGAGTGCCAAACTGAAGCTTGTGCGTGACCTGGGCACCCAGGGGGCTTTTCGACTTTGGTTGGCCCACGATTCAGACGGAAAACCCTGCTGGTTTGAGCGGCTCAGGGAAGGCATGGTGACTCATCCCGGCGGCGTCAAATCTTTCATTGAGGACTGCAGGCGGCTTCGAGCGATCCAGCACGTGAACATTCTTCATTTGCGGTCAGTGGACAAAGACGAGCAGGGTTTGTCCCTTACCTGGGACCATGTTCGTGCGGTGCCCTTATCTGCTTTGCTGAAGCGGCTGGCGGAGAAGGGTTGGACCCTGTCGATGGAGGAAGCCCTGCACCTGCTTCACCAAGTTCTATTTGGGCTCAAAGCCGTCGTCGACGGCCTGGGTAGTCAAATGTTTCATGGACGATTGACCCCGGATGCTTTGCTTGTCGGACAAGACGGCTATGTCCGTATCCGACATTTTCGCCTGCATCATCTCAACTTGCCGCGGGAAGCCGAAGACTCCGATTGCGGGCACCTCTGTGTTGCTCCTGAGATGGGCAAAGAACGATTCTATGACAGTCGGGTTGACATGTTCAGCTTGGGGGCCTTGTTCCTTTCTTGTTTTGGCGGAACAGAAGAGCATGTGAGGCACCGGGCCTTGCCCGCGGAGACGCCGGAACCCTGGCGAAGCTTATTGCATGCCTGCCTGAGTCAAAGTCCCGTGGACAGACCTTTGCACGCTGGAGAGATGCTTCGGCAGCTGGGTGGGGAGTTGGCATCAGGTTACCGAGAGGAAGAGCGGGCGGTGCTGGCTGCGAGAATCGTGCAGCTTTATTCATCCAAGGCCGACGAATCTGTTGAACCCGAGTCCGAGCAGGCGACGGAGCAGCAATCGCCCCCCGATGGCACTGTGCAGGATTGGTCTGAAGACGTCCTCGGGACGGACCGGGAAACCGGGATGGATCTCGTGCCCGAGACACCGGCTGGCGATGCCGATTTGGACCCTTCCGCTTTTTGGGGGGGCGGCAAGCAGGATTTGGAAACAGACGAAGCGGCGCTGGCTCGACAAATGCAAGAAGCCCTCGTTCGACAGGTGACGCCGGATGAATCGCAGGCCGATTCTGTTCTGCCCGCGGGGCATGACCCCTGGGCCGAGTTGGATCAGGAAGCAACGGCGGAAAACTTTTCGTCTCCGCCAAGTGTATCTTCTGACCAAGTGCATACGCAGCCGGCCCAGAAGCAGCCCGGTCCGCAGACTCACCATGATCAACCAGAGGTATTCAAGCCTCAGCCTCCAGCCGCCAAGTCGCTTCCAGCAGGGTCTCCAACGGCATCCAGTCGGCCAGTGGTTTATCGCCGCTCTTCACGCTCCGGCCACTTCCCATGGTGGATGCTTATCTTGTTGATCGGCATTCTGGCTGGTTTGAGTGTGTGGATATTCTGGCCAGCCGAGCCCTTGGCTGACCTTCAAGACGAAAAATCCGTATCCGGAACGAATGTTCAAAAAGAGGAGCCGGGTGAGGAAGCGGGCGAGGAAGCGGGCGAGGAAGCGGGCGAGGAAGCGGGCGAGGAAGCGGGCGAGGAAGCGGGCGAGGAAGCAGATCAGGATGGAGATGAGCAGTTGGCTGGCGATGATCGAGTGCCCAATGCACCCCCTCCTGGATTTGCTCCCGTTGCATCAACAGGAGAAGGCGTGACGCTTGAGGTCGTATCCAAGCCCGGGGGCGCATTTGTTTTTGTGGATGGGGAGCAATTCGGGATGACGCCGGCGATTGTTCGTAAGCTCAAGCCGGAGGCCGAGGTTGAGCTTCAACTGCATCTGACCGGTTATCTGCCCTGGAAAGATAGTTTGAACCTGGGTCGGGAGGGCGAGAAAATTCAGGTTCAGGTCGATATGCGTTCTTCTTCTTGCAAGGTAGGCACAGGCCTGCTCTACATCTCCAGCCACCCGCCAGGGGCCCGAATGAAGTTGGACGGCTTGCGTCTTCCTGGCATGACTCCCTCGGTCGTGAACCATGTCTGCGGTGGTCAACATGAGGTGGAGTTGCACCTTGGGGGTTATCGACCCGCAACGCATGCCGTTGAGGTCATGCCGGGCAAAGTTGAAAACATTAATAGTGAGTTGGAAAAAATATAGGGATGGGGTCAGGACGGGGGATTCAAGCCCTTGATACGTTGGACCAAGGCGGCATCGACGGCTTGGTTCAGGGAGCCGATAGCAGAGGCCTCGCTCTTGGGTTCGCCCTTTGAACCGCTGATGAAGGCAAGAGCTACCAGGCAAAGAGTCAATCCGATGAGCAAGCGTTTCATTGTCGCCTCCGTGGGGCTGGGGTCTATGTCCTACATGGTAGCACATGTAGGATAGGCGTCAAGTTTTGGGCGCTTGGGGAGGAGGGGCGAATACAACTACAGGAGTTTTTCGATCTTTTTTAGCAAGTCGAGTTGGTGAACGAGGTCGGTGGCATAGTCCAACTTGTCTGAGTGAATTTCGATGACCGGTGACAAATCCCATCTTGCAAACCAGTCATTGTATAGCCTGTCCAATTTACGCAAGTATGCTGTCGGGATGTTTTGTTCCATCGCCCTGCCTCGCTTGCGGATTCGCTGCCGAACAGAGCGAACCGAGCAACGCAAGAAGATCATGATATCTGGGGGGGTCAGGTCTTTGATGATGGTCTCGTAAAGCTCGCGATAGGTTTGCCAATCCCGTTTGTTGATGAATCGGCCTCGGCGCAGGTTCATGGCGAAGATTTCTGCGTCTTCGAAGATGCTTCGATCCTGAATGACCGTTCCAGGGAATCGTTCCAATTCTCTGTGAAGCCGGAATTTGTGCGTCAAGAAGTAAATCTGGGAGTGGAAGGACCAGCGCCGCATGTCCTTGTAAAAATCCTTCAGGTAGGGGTTGGTGTCGTTGGGTTCATAGAAGGGCTTGATTTTGTAGCGCTTGCAAATGAACTCGACAAGCGAAGTCTTGCCTGCACCGATGTTACCAGCCACGGCAATGTAACGTTTCATGTCGGCACCTCTTTGACCTGTGTGGCATGACCTGTGTGGCAAGGAGAATTCCATGTGCCTCTTTGGGGGGCAAGCCTTTTATTATGGAGTGGAGCCTCTTGCACAGGCTGGCCTGGGCATGATATTTTTATCTTATGAAGATCCTCATGCTCTGTCTGACTTGGCTTGTTCTTTTGATGATGGGTTCGGCTTGTGGATCTGAACCCGAGATCCCCTCCATTGAATGTGACCAGGCTGCCGATTGTGGCGACGAAGGATGGTCCTTGTGCGTGTCAGGCGCATGTCACGTTTTTGATCTGAGCACTGGATATGCCTCGGCCACGGTCAATTTGAGCTTTCCCCGCGAGCGCATCGCATACTCGGGATACATCCATTTCATTTTGGGCACCATGCCGGATGGTAGCGTCGCGACTTGCGACGACGTGTTGCAGGGGCGGATTGATGTAGAGGGGCAGGGGGTCAATCCTCTGCTGCTCAATCCCGAGACGGGCGTGCGAGGCAAATATTTGGTGTTCCATTGGACTGGGGGCACTTTCTTTCCCAACAATCTGGTGCAGTTTATACGCCCGGGAGAACCCGTGCTGGCGGTGGCCATGGGGTATTCCCAGGGCGAAGGCGAGGGCGTCTTGACCTGCATTGGTTGTTCGGAAACCCTGCAAGATCAACCCATGGTGCTCATGGAAAATGAGAATATTTCCTTCACCATCAACATGGAAGAACCCAGTTTTTGATCGATTTTTTGAGGCAGGCCTGTGCCTCGGTTTGGAGCTTGGCTGAATGAAGAATGAAAAAGATTCGAGTCAACGGCTCTGGTTTCGGCGGAGCCTCGTATGGATCTTGGCCTGTATGCTGGGTTTGACGGCGATACCTGCTGCCTTTGCCGACGATCCCTTGGATGATCTGGACGGAACCGAAGGTTGGGACCAAGTGGCCCCGGCACCGGCCGAGACAAGGAAGCCGCCGGCTGCGGATGCTGATTTT
>JAUVAM010000257.1 GCA_030591745.1 Deltaproteobacteria bacterium | reverse complement strand
TGCAAGGCCGGACTGAGCAACGTGGGGTCGGAACCAGGGACGGTCATCGTCCAGGTGCCGCCGATGGGGCCGTCGTCGGGATCGTCGAGGTTGGCGGTGGTCCAGCCCTCGCGGTCTCCGTCGGTGTTGAAGTCGTAGCGTATTTCCGTGGGGCTGCCATCGGCATAGACCAGCGAGAGATTGCGTATCTGTAATTCCGTGTTGTTGAGCCCCGGAATTTCCCAGCCCAGGTTCATGCCGCCCACGTGGTAATCGGAAAGATCGTGAGAGCGGGGAAGATAGCCGCGATTCCAGGCCTCTTGCAGGGCGGACAGCATATGCGGAAGAAGGTCTTCATAGAGGCCGTGCCATGCTCCATCGACGAGGCTGGCGTCGGAGAGCGGTGCCAGGCCGATGTTGTAGATGAGCTTGCCGGTGGCATCGTCACCGTTAACATAAAGGCCCGGCATGTCGTCTCGGTCGTCGTAAAGCGTAAGCCCGAACCAGAGAAAGTCGCCGTAGCCGTCCGAGTTGGTGTTAAGGTTCTGGATGGTGAAGTAGATCAGGTAGCTCGCCGCGTGCCGACTTTCGTCGTAGCCCGCCTGGTGGTTGATGTTTTGCTGGTCGAAGAGCAGGCGACAATCCACGGAGAAAACCAAGGAGGTGAGTTGCGAGAGCGGCGGACAGCCGGGTCCCTGCTCATTCGGCGGGTTGATGCGTTGCGCGCCCAGCAAGTGGACCCAGGTTCGCGTCGCGGTGAACAAGGGATAGACCCCCCCATATTCCTCGTAGGCGTTGACCCGAAAGGAGAGGTCGGCTTCGGCGGATCCGATGGGTCCCACTGTGACGGCTGTATAGGTGTTTTCCCAGCGCATGGCGCCGGAGGTCAGTGTCGTGGGGGTCACGCCGTCCAGGCTTGCGAGGGAACCCCATTGGGCGAGGTGCCACTTGGGATCGCCGGCCTCGAATGCGGGGCTCATGTTGCCCAGGATGTCACCCGTGTCGGGGTGCATGATGGTGAAGCCACGGGCAAAGTGCCGATCCGCGATGATTTCGTTCGGATCCTCGACCGGAGCGCCGGCGTCGGCGGGGTCATCACCACCAGCATCCGTGATGGATCCGTCGGCTTGGTCATCGCCGCCAGCATCCGTGATGGAGCCGTCGGCTGAGTCGCCGCCACCAGCATCCGTGATGGAGCCATCGGCTGAGTCGCCACCGCCTGCATCCGTGATCGCTCCATCGGTCGGGTCGCCGCCACCACCGGCATCCGTGATGGATCCATCGGTCGGGTCGCCGCCGGCATCCGTGATGGATCCATCGTCCTGGTCACCACCACCGGCATCCGTGATGGACCCGCCATCCGCGCCACAGCCGGTCAAGGCAAACAATGCCGCCAGAATCACCAGAATCAACTTGTGCTTTGCTAATCTCATTTTTTCACCCTTTATGAACGATCCGGTTCCATGGCAAGAATGTAGCATAGAGCAGGGCTTGGGGCCATCGGTTGACACCCCCTGAAAAGCTCTGATATTTCTGGCCCCGTGTCGTCTGAGCGATATGGCATTAGAGAATCTACTGCAAAAAGGAGTGCGCCCATGAGCGAGCTGGCATCAGGACGGGGGCCGCTGTTTCGTATGCAGCCCGTGGATGAACTCAGGCATTGGATTCGTGAGAACAAGCCCAAGGGTTTGGTCTCCAAGCTGATGACCGAAAAAGAGGCCATCAGCCGTTTTGTGACCAAGGGCTGTTACATGGGCGTAGAGCTCTACGGCTCGGTGCGCTGCCCCATGTCTTTGGTGCGGGAAGTCGTGCGCCAGGACATCGGTGAGCTGGAACTCGCGGGCCAGGGGGTGCTGGAAAACGACCTGCTGATCGCCGCGGGCCTGGTTAAAAAGCTGGATATCACTTATCACGGCTACGAGGTTTTCGGGATTTCTCCAGTGCTGCGCAGGGCCTGCGAAAGCGGCGAAGTGCAGACCGTGGAATGGTCCAACGCGGCCTTGGCCTGGCGATTCAAGGCGGCCGCCATGGGTCTGCCTTTCTTGCCGGCGCGCTCCATGCTGGGCACGGATACCTTTGAGTATTCGGCGGCCAAGGAAATCGAATGCCCCTTCACCGGGCAGAAGCTCTGCGCGCTGCCGGCTTTGACCTTGGACGCGGGCCTCATCCACGTGCACCGGGCCGATGAGTACGGCAACTGCCAGATTGACGGCATCAGCGGATTCGGCATGGAAATGGCCCGGGCCTCGAAGCGGCTTATCATTTCGGCTGAGAAAATCGTGCCCCACGAAGAAATCGCCAAATACCCCGAACGCACCTTGATCCCCTACTATATCGTGGACGCGGTGGTCCACGCTCCGGGTGGTGCCTTGCCCGGCGAGATGCCTTTCGATTACTGGCGTGACGAAGAGCACATGAAGCTTTACTTCGAGATGGCCAAGGATGCCGAAGGCGTGAAGCGCTACATCGATGAGTGGGTGCTCGGCACCGACAGCCACGAAGACTTCATGAGCAAGCTGGGCGGCGACAAGCGTTTCGCCGACCTGTGCGCCCAGGCCACGAAGAGGTGATGAGATGGCCGACTACAACAACTCAGAGATGTTGATTTGCACCGCGGCTCGGCAGATGGAAGACGGCGCCATTTGTTTTATCGGCACGGGCATCCCCATGCTGGCCGCGGCCTTGGCCAAGCGCACCCATGCGCCCAAGCTGATGGCGGCCTTCGAGTTTGGCGGCGTGGGTCCGAGCCTGGACGAACTGCCTCTGGCTGTCGGCGGCTCCCGTACTTTTCATCGGGCCCCGGTGGCTTCGTCCATCTGCGATCTGGTGGAGGCGGCGGCCCGCGGGCACGTAGAGTACGGCTTCATCGGCGGAGCGCAGATTGACATGTACGGCAATTTGAACGCCACTTGCATCGGCGATCACGACAAGCCCAAGGTGCGCTTTCCCGGTTCGGGGGGCGCCAACGACATCGGCTCGGTTTGCTGGAAGACCATCGCGGTCATGCGTCATGGCAAACAGCGATTTGTGCCCAAGGTCAGTTTTTTGACCACGGCCGGATACATTGATGGTCCAGGGGCCCGCGAGCGAGCCGGCCTGCCTTCGGGCTCGGGGCCGTATCGAGTGGTCACCGACCTGGCGCTTTTGGGTTACGACGAAGAGACCAAGCGCATGAAGGTCTTGGCCTTGCAGCCGGGTGTGAAACTGGAAAAAGTTCAAGAAGAGACCGGTTTCGAGCTCATGGTGGCCAAGGATTTAAGGGAAAACGACCCGCCTACGGCGGAAGAGCTACGCTTGCTTCGGGAAGAGATCGACCCGAACCATCTGTACACCTGAGGGGTTCATCATGGCGGAAACCATCGAAATCAAGGGCAAGGGCGGACAGGAAAACACCTTTTTGACCACCGCCCAGGTCATGGATGGCCTGGTGACCTACCTGAAATCCAATCGCTTGCCCGAGGCGGCGGACATTTACTCGCGTTGTCAGGAAGACATCGGCTACTTGCTGATCAACAAAGTGCAGGCCGACCCGGACTTGCAGCGCTTGGCGGCCAACATGTTTTATCGGTCCCGGGATTACGACAAGGCGGCGCTCTGCTGCGAAAACCTGGGCGAGTTCGACAAGGCCGCGCCACTCTACGAGCAGGACGACGACTACCGCTCGGCGGCTGAGATGTATGCCAAAGTGGAAAACTTCGAAAAAGCCGCCGAGATGTTTGAGCGCAACGACAACCATCGACAGGCTGCTGAGTTTTACCTGAAGGTGAAAAATTTCTCCCGGGCGGCCATCAATTACGAAAAGGCCGTCAACTATTTCGTGGCCGGCAAGCTCTACCACGAGCTGGGCAAGTATCGAAAGTCCATGGAGCTTCTGCAAAAGGTCCAAGACGACCACGAGGACTTCCGCACGGCCACGACGCTCATCGGTGACATCCTGGCCAAGAACGGTTACCTGGACCTGGCCATCAAGAAGCTGCTCAACGTGATCAAGGGTCGTGCCGTGGACGAGGATACGGCGGATCTTTATTACCACCTGGCCGGCATGCACGTACAGAAGGGCAACGTGCCGGTGGCCCAGAATATCTATCAGCAACTGCTTAACCACGACATCGCTTACCGGGACGCCGAGGAAAAGCTCAAGGAATTGGGCGGCGCGGGCGCGCCGGTGGCGCCCCTGGCGGATCTGGAAGAGTTGGCGGATGAGTCTCTGAATCTGGATATCGACGTGGACGTGGATCTGCCGGCCGGGGCCGAAGTGCCTGGTGCCATCGTGGGCGTCATGGAGGGTTTTGATTTTCTGCAAAAGATCCCCTTGTTCGTCGACATGCCCCTTTCGGTGATGAAGTCTTTTTATAACATTTGCGAGGATCGGACTTTTCAGGCCGGCGAGCGTATCATTGAGCAAGGTCGGCCGGGCTTGGCCCTTTATGTGCTGAGGGATGGCGAGGTGGCGATCCAGCGGGTGGATGGCGAGGATGCCACCGAGGTGGCTGTTTTGAAGGCCGGGGATCATGTGGGCGAGATGGCCTTGATGGATGAGGCGCCCACTTCCGCCAGGGTGGTGGCCAAGACCCAGGTGCAGGTTTTTGAGATCCAGCGGGACCGATTCCTGCGTTTCATGCAGGCCAACAACAAGTTCGCCGTGCGTATCTATCGGGTTTTCGTGCGCACCATGGCCCAAAGACTCAGAGAAACCACGGCCAAGCTGGTTTCTTGATTGGAGGTTCATTTCATGAACAAGCGCATGAATAAGCGATTGATGGTTGTCTGTTTGGGCGTTGTGTTTCTATTGGGGGCTTGCAGTCCCGATTCGGCCGACAAGGACAAGGCCGATGCCGGAGCCGCCAAGGCGGCCAAGGCGGCCAAGGCCGAAAAACCCAAAAAAGCCGGAAATCCCTACAAGGCCCTGGTGCCCGTCGAGATTGGCAAACACGCCAAGTCGGCCACCCACGTGGCTTTTTCCAAGGACGGCCAGTTCATGGTGACCACCGGCAAGGACAAGCTGGTCAAGGTCTGGGACGCGGCCGGCGGCAAGCTGCTCAAGGATCTCAAGGGGCATACGGGCGATGTGATGATGGCTGCCTTTTCCCCCGACGGCCAGCTTGTGGTTTCGGCATCCTCGGACGAGACAGCCCGAGTTTGGGACTGGCGGAAGGGGAAGTGCCTTAAGGTCTTGAAGGAAAAGCCCATCAATAAAAAGAAGCTCACGGAAGAAGAACTGACGGCCTTGGCCGCCATCCCGCCGCCACAGGTAGCCTGGGCTGCTTTTTCGCCCGACGGCAAGTCGGTCATCACGGCCGGCGATGATTTCAAGCTGAAGATCTGGGATGTCAAGACGGGCAAAAAGGGCATCGAGATGGAGGATCTTGGTTGTCGCCAGCGTCGGGTTTATCGTCGAGTCGACGCGGCCGGCTGGCTGAGTTCGGCCGGCTGCATGGACGACGGCATTGCCTACTTGCGCTTCTGGGATGACAAGGGCATGCAGACTGGCTCTTACGGCGACGAGGACCATGACGCTCACTACATCGCCACCGATCGTTCGACCAAGTTCATGGTCACGGCGGACGGCTCCATGTCCATGAGCGTCTATTCGGCACAGGGTTCCTTGTTGAAGCGCCTCTTAGTGGGTGCCTACCACTTCTGTCTGGAATTCGGCCCCGGCGACAAGACCTTCCTCGTCGGCACCGACGGAGGCAAGGTTTTTGTTTTTGACACGGATACCTGGCGTCGCATCGGCTCTTTGAATGTCGGCGAAATCGTGGCCATCGACGGCATGGCCTTAAACACAGCCGACAACAGCCTCACCGTGGCGATGCGCAACGGCAAAATCATGCGCTTCGCGCAACCCATCAATCTGCCCACCAAATAATTCACAAATATTGTAAATATTGAATCAGTTCTTCTGGTTCCCAGGGGCACCGGAAACGGTGTGAATTGGAGAGCGGATGAAGACAGCATTTTTGATGGCTGCCGCGGTGGTGTTGCTTTGTGCATGCAAGGATTCGATTCCCGATTCCGGGGTGGAGCTTGTCTACCGGGTGCGTGCGGAGAAAAAGCCGACGCGTGCTTTGTTGGAGAAGACCCGCGCCGTGTTGGCTCGTCGTCTTGAGGCGATGGATATTCCGGGTGCCTCGGTGGGCTTGGATGAGGACCGCAATCTGCTCAGGGTGCGGATACCGGGAGGAAAGCGGTTGGATCGGGTGAAAGGCGTATGCGCGCAAGGTGGTGAGCTTTTGTTTGCGGAGGTCGACGACCTGAGGAC
>JAUVAM010000538.1 GCA_030591745.1 Deltaproteobacteria bacterium | reverse complement strand
GACGGTTTCCATGTGCGTGGCGGCAGCGAAGATCCCGATCGATGGGTTTCGGTCAGCGCATTCCGACCCACGGCCGAGGGCTACCAAAAAGTCGGCGAAAACATGCAACCTTCCGACGCGCTGGCCTTCAGCTACAGCAATCACTCCGAGACATACCGTCACCTCATGGTCTTTGCCGTGAACCCAAAAGGAGAGGTTTTCTGGTACTACCCGGCTCACACGGAGGAAGGCGTCGACCCGAACTCCATCGCCATCGGCAAGGAAGCGAAAGATGTGCCGCTGCCGGAGCAAATTCGTCACCCATTGCGCGCCGGTCCACTGCGACTTTTTGCGCTGTTCTCATCCAATCCGCTGCACGTCAGTGACGTGGAAACTGCTGTCGCAAGAGATTTTGCGGCGTCAAAAGACCTTGCGACATTTCAACGACTCGACCTGGCGAACACCGGACAACATTCCATCCTCCTGACCGTGACCAAGGATCCGTGATGCGAACCCTCCTTTGGACCGGCCTGCTGCTTCTTTTTGTTTTCAGAGTCCCATGCAGGGCCGAAGAACAGGCCCAGGACAATCGAAAAATCTTCGGCCTGGTCATCGGCTTCAACGGAACCGATGATCCGGAGATGAAGCCCTTGCATTACGCCGACGACGACGCCATGCAAAACGCCAGCCTTTTGGCGGAGCAAGGAGACCTCGGCGGCGTGATCCTCCTCACCCGCCTGGATGCCGACACCCAGCGACTCTATCCCGATGCCAAACCCACCCCGCCCACCAGGCAAGCGGTGGCCACGGCCATCGAGCGCCTTAACGCCTTGATGGACCAGGCTCGGCAAGCAGGGGAAAAGCCGATCCTGTATTTCTTTTACAGCGGACACGGTGACGTGGAAAACAACCGGGGCTTTGTCCATCTGGAGGGCGAGCGATTTTACCGCCAGGACCTTTTGCAATTGCTGGCGAAATCCCGTGCCGCCACCAATCATGTCATCATCGATGCTTGCAAATCCTACTTTTTGATCTTCGATCGCGGGGTGGGCGGCAAGCGCCAGCCGGTCAGCGGCCAACTCCTGGACAAAGACAGCCCCTTGCCGACCAACACCGGCGTCTTTCTTTCGACCTCCTCCGCGGCCGACAGCCATGAGTGGGAGGCCTTTCAAGGCGGCGTCTTCAACCATGAACTGCGCTCGGCCCTTCGGGGGGGCGCGGACACCGACCGCAACCTGGCGGTGAGTTATCAGGAAGCGGCCGCCTTCATCTGGACCGCAAACCTCGCCATCGTCAATCGTCGCTTCCGACCCTCCTTCTTTATCCACCCACCCAAAGACTCGGGGCCGCGACAAACCTCGGTGCTGATGCGCCTGAATAGCCCGGCCGCCACCCAATTGCAGATCGACTTGGCGACCAGCCGCCACCTCTATGTCGAAGACGAACACGGTCGACGACTCGCGGATCTTCACCCCGCCGAGCAAGAGCAAGTCTGCTTGCTGCTGCCTCGACAGCGGACCCTTTTTGTCCGTTTTCCAGGCGAGAACGAAGAAGCGCAACTGCCCGATGAGAAACAATGTCGCTTGTCGGAGCTGTCCCTGCGACGCACGACCGCAAGCCGACGGGGAGCCGAACATGCGGCCTTTCGAAGTCTCTTTTCCAAGCCTTTTGACGGCGGTGCTTTGCGGGCATACGAAAACCGGCCCGACGAGACCATCACCGCCGGTGCGGTTCGATTCGACTGGACCTGGATCAGGCGAGGGATGGGCATCTCGGCCATTGTCCTCGGACTGGGCGGAGGCACACTCACCGGCCTGGCCCTCTACGAGCGAAACCAGGTGGACGACGACACCAACGGTCTTGCGCGCAGCGAGGTCAATGACCGCCTTGACAAGCTCAACACTGGCGCTGTTGTCTGCTATGCCCTGGCCGGCACGGCATTGGCCAGTTATCTGATCTGGACCCTCTGGCCCGACGAGGATCTTGAACTGCAATTGATGCCGGGCCCCGAACCGCAAATGCAGCTCATGCTGAGGTTCTGATCATGAAGGCCACCAAAACTTCGTTCCTGAATTTGGCTCTGGCGACCTTTGTGATGCTTGGGGTCGCTGTCAACTGCGTACCGGCTGTGGAAATCGAAGGCGCCCCTTGCCCCTGTCCCGAGGAAACCTTTTGCTGTGAGAGTTTATCAACCTGCCTTCCGCCTGGTGAATTCTGTCCGGAAAGTTATCCCCCCTCCAGTGGCCAAGCTTGCACCCACGACGCCGATTGCCCCCCAAACGAGCTTTGCCATGCCTGGACCCTGGAGGGAGAAGTCCTGGCGGGGCCCCAAACTTGCCGACATGAATGCAGCGACCGGAACCTGCCCTGTGCCGACGGCGAGGCCTGCGAGCCCGTGCCCCACGACGGCCTGCCCTTGTCGGATGTGAACTTCGCCTGGGCCTGCGTTCCGGAGGAAGCACCGGCCGGCTGCGAAGGACACAGTTGCCGGGCATGTGAATCGATCGGCGGCACGAGCTGTGATGCTGATCAATCCGCGGTGCTCGCATGCTTTTTGGCCGTTCACCCCACATGCGGCCTGAGCTGCCAAAAAATCGAACTTGAGGCATGCACCGAAGAGGGCAGCCAATGCGAAGTCATCGAAGGGGGTGCCCGCTGCAGCATCTCGAATTACGATGGCGATGTCTGCGGGAACTACCCCTGCGGCGACTGCAATCTTGAGCCCGGATCTTTTGCCTGCGCCGACAATTCCGTGATGGCCTGCAGCCGCATTGCCGTCATGCCCGAGATGTGCCCCGACGGGAGCTGCTCATGCAGCGAGGCCTGCCTCTATACCGAGATCGAAGCCTGCACCGGCACTTGCAGCGAAGAAGACGGCGCCCACTGCGCCCCCTGATAAAAAAACCCTACCTATTCAACAAGTTGCGATTTTTTTCTTCACAACTGCAACCTTTACCCTCCTCGGGTTCTTTCCTGGCATGAAAACGATATCCAAATGTAATCAATCAACCGAGGAGAGGTGGACCATGAAAACTATCCAATCGATAAAAATCATGATGACGATTCTGCTTACGACTTGCATCGCCTTGGTCGGCGCTTGTGGAGAATACAGCCCCACCAGCCAAAACGCTCAAGCGATCATTGGGGATTCCCATCAAAGTGAATGCCTGCAGGCGACGGACTACGATAGCCTGGGCGAGGTGGAAATTCAGGCCCTGGGCGACAGCATCACCATCGTGGACCACTACGCCGAATTCAACTGCTGCCTGGATGCTTGGATGGAAATCACCCTGGACGGCCAAAATATCGTGGTGGTGGAAGTCGAGGATCCGGACGACAGCATGGCCTGTGACTGCATGTGTCCCTATGAACTCTCGATAGAAGTCTCAAATCTCACCGAAGGCACCTACAATGTCAGCGTCTACCGTGGCGCGGTCACCCCTCAGACTCTGATACACGAAGAAAGCGTCTGCCTGGGATGCAGCCTTCCGGAATGCCAAGCCCCAATCGATTGCCTGGATCACACATGGGGCCTCTACTGCGTGGGTGCCTGGGGCTGCAACGAAGGCATCTGTGAAGAAATCTGCGACGCTGAATCTTGCGGCGACGGCGAATGCGATGCAGAAGCAGGCGAAGACCGACAGTCCTGCATGCTGGACTGCCCCAACGTGACCACG
>JAUVAM010000577.1 GCA_030591745.1 Deltaproteobacteria bacterium | reverse complement strand
TTTCCAGGCAGATTCTTTGCGAGATCATCGAGCCCAGAGTCGAGGAGATTTTCAGCTTGGTGAGGCGCGAGATTTCCCGATCGGGTTATGAAGATTTGCTGGCATCCGGTGCGGTCATCACGGGTGGTTCCACCATCATGGAAGGCATGCCCGAGCTGGCCGAGGACGTACTGGGCATGCCTGTGCGCCGGGGATTGCCCGAAAGGGTGAATGGTCTGGTGGACGTGGTGCGTTCACCCATTTATGCGACGGGCGTGGGTCTGGTCCACTATGGCCGAGATCACTTGGATCATCGATTCTTCCCCATCCGGCCCGACAAGAACCTCTATTCAAGGATCAGGCATCGCATGAAGGGCTGGATCCATGACTTTTTTTAACCAAACAAAACGAGATTGAAATCAATCGAATTTTGGTCTGTGCGTGCAGGCCACATAGTCTAAGGAGGGAAAGATGATCGAATTTATGGAAGTGGCGGAAAATGGAGCAAGCATTCGGGTGGTCGGTGTCGGCGGCGGAGGCAACAACGCCATCAACACCATGATACAGTCCGGCATGGAAGGTGTTGATTTTGTGGCCGCCAATACGGACTCTCAGGCCCTGGCGCAGTCTTTGGCGCCCATCAAGATTCAGATGGGAGAGGCCTTGACTCGTGGCCTTGGGGCAGGCGCCAATCCGGAGACGGGGCGCAATGCCGCCCTGGAAACCAAGGACCACTTGGCCGAAATCCTGGACGGCGCGGACATGGTCTTCATCACGGCGGGCATGGGTGGCGGCACAGGTACAGGTGGAGCGCCGGTCATCGCGGAAGTGGCTCGATCCTTGGGTTGCTTGACGGTTGGCGTGGTCACCAGGCCTTTTCGCTTCGAGGGCAAGCGCCGAGGCCGTCAGGCCGATCAAGGTATCCAGGAGCTAAAGGCTTCCGTGGACACTTTGATCACAATCCCAAACGAGAAGTTGATCGAGTTGGCTGGAGAGAACTTGACGATGATGGATGCATTCACCCGGGTCGATCAGATCTTGCACAATGCCGTGCAAGGCATCAGTGATCTGGTGGTGGTGCCCGGGATGATCAACGTGGATTTCGCTGATGTGCGAACGGTCATGCAGAGTCGGGGTCTGGCGCTGATGGGCACGGGCAGCGCGAGTGGGCAGAATCGGGCATTGGAGGCGGTGCATCGCGCGGTGAGCTCGCCACTGTTGGAGGAAGTTGCCATTGAGGGCGCCACTGGCATCCTTTTGAATGTAACCGGTGGCCAGGACCTGCGCCTCTTTGAGGTCAACGAATGCGCGATCTTCGTCCAGGAAGCCGCTCACGAAGATGCCAACATCATCTTTGGCGCTGTCATGGACGAGAATATGGGGGAAGAGTTGAAGGTCACGGTCATCGCCACCGGCTTCGATGGAGGTGAAGGAGAGCTGCTTTTAGAGCAACCGATGCATGCCCTTCAACCCAAGCTTGAGAATCTGGACATCCCGACCCACATCCGGCGAAATACGCGTTTCGGTGAGTTGGCGTCCACGCCCCCCCCGCCGGAGGTAGAGCGGGCAGCTCGGGTTGCGCCCCCTGTGCCAGCTGCGCCCAGGCAGCCCGTGCGAGAATTGCAGTCCATCGCCGAACCCGTGGCCCAGGTCATGGAAGAAGAAGAGTACGACGTGCCCACGTTCTTGCGGCGCCCGGATAGGTAACAAAAAAATCCCCGGTCCCTTGCGGGGCCGGGGATTTTTATCTAAGTAGATTCAGATCAACCTTCTTTGGGTTCTCCATGGCCTTCAGCGCCTTCGCCGCCTTCACCGTCTTCACCAGGGGGACCGCCGCCGCCACCAACAGGCAGGATGGCGAAGTTGATGTTGGTGTAACCCACCGAGGTACAGGTGAACATCACTTTTTTCAGGACGCGGAACTCGACGTTTTTGTCGCCCTGGATGATGATCTTCCCGGAGAAGGTCTGGTTGGGATGCAATTGCTGAAATTGCTTTTTCAGATTGTTCAAGATTTCCGATAGGTCTGCAATTTCGAAGTTTTCATCTTCGGCGATGTCGTCCATGCGCCCGACAGTCTTGCCTTCGGCCACGACCTGGCCATTGCCGATGATGATGGCCGGGGCCTGTTCCAACTCGTCGGAATGAGTGGCCGTCGGCAGCTCGATGTCCTTCTGAATGAAAAGAATCTCACCCGAAGCAGAGAAGGTCATAAGCAAGAAGATGGTCAAGACGACAAACATGTCGATCATGGGGGTCAGGTTCAACTCGGCGTTCACCGAGCGCCCGCCACTCTTGGATACCTTATTTGCCGTTGTCTTGAGCTTGATGCTCGAGTACAGGCGGGGACCTGGGATTTTGATTGGCATTGTCCCGCCTCCTTTAGATGGTTCCCGAAAGGGAAATATTCGGGAAGTCGTTTGCCAGGCAAATGTCCATGGTGTTGATCAAATCCTGGTAGGCGATGGCGTCTTCGCTCATGACCACGATGTCGTTCTTGTCAGGGAATTGGCCGTGGATTTCCTTGAGCTTGCTGCCCAGGGTCTTGGTGTCGTACGCGTTGTCCTTCTTGAGGATGTCGGCGATGGTCGTGTTGTTGCCCCGAATCAAGTAGCCCTGCGGGGTGATGGCCACCACCAGATTGAGCCGCTGACGCTCCTCTGGGGTCTGCTCTGTGGGGGCCCCTTGTCCTGACTGGGTCACCGAAATCTTGCCGATTTGTACCCAAACCGCCGCCATGAGCAGGAAGCAGATTAGGCAGGTGAGCAAGTCGATGAAGGGCACCAGATTCAATTCGACATTCAGGTCTTTTTTGCCTGATTTTTTGCCGCCTGGGGCGGAGGTACTGGCCATGATTGTCCTCCTTGCCGTTTCTTCGAGGCAAGCCCTCGCGGGATGTTCCCGCAGGGTCCTTCAGCCACCTGAAAACTACTCGTCGCCGCGGATGTCCGAGGTGTTCAACTTGTCCCGGTTGGCCAGGATCAGGTTGAGCAAGCGCACCGTGCTCTCATTGATGTCATCAATGATATGCTGGGTGGCGCCGGACAAAATCGAGAAGGCCACCAGGCCGAAGATGGCCGTGCCCAACCCGAAGGCGGTGCAGTTCATGGCTTCGGAGATGCCCTTGGCCAGCAGCACGGCTTTCTCGGCGGCGTCGGCGAACGACACGGCAGCGAAAGCGTTGATCAGACCGGTGATGGTACCCAGCAGACCCGCGAGCACGGCGACGTTGCCGAGCATGGCCAGATAACCGGTGCGTTTCTCGATGCGCGGTAATTCCAGGAGCGCAACTTCGTCCATGGCCGATTGAATCTCAGCCTCGGTGCCGTCGATGCGCAGCAGGCCGGCCTTGATGATGTTGGCCAAGGGGGCCTTGT
>JAUVAM010000025.1 GCA_030591745.1 Deltaproteobacteria bacterium | reverse complement strand
TCGTCATTCGTTTTGTGATCCATCCCGGAGGCAAAATCATCGAGGTGGAGATTGTGGAGAACACCACGGGCGATCCGGAGTTGGCCTCTTGCATCAAAGCACGGGTTCGCGCCATCCGATTCCCGCCTGCCGACGGGGGAGAGACGGCTGTTGTCTATCCCTTTATTTTGGCCCCTGGGGGATGATTCAAACTCAACAGGCTCTGTTGCTTAACCGGGGTGGGGACTTAGGCACCCGCTTTTTGAAGAGGAGATTGGCATGAAGGCCCTATGGTTGCGAGAAGTTCAGGCCTTCCTCGAACAGGATGATTTCAATGCTTGGTTCGTCAAGTTGGCTGACTCTGAGGCCCGGTTGCTGCAAGCAGTGGATAAACAGGAGGAAATGCTGGCCCAAGTCAGCTTGATGAAATATCGATCGGAGCAAACCCAGAAGAATGCCATCGATACCCTCTACCGGGCTGGTGAACTCGAGGACAAGGCGGCTCAGTTGTTGGCGGAAGTTTCAGAGTTTGAGAATCGTTCCTATGAAGCCGTCGCGAGCTTTGAAAATCAGCGAATCACGGTCAGCGACATTTTTAACCGCATGGGTGCCTTGGAGCATCGCATGTTGACGCAGCAGTCTCTGGTCGACGAGTTGAAGAGGAATGAGAAGTTGGGCGACAACAAAGAGAAGACCGCGGATCATTTGCCGCAGATGAAACGTCGCCAGAAGGAGTTGGGCGATATGGACAGGGCGTTTCGGGAAGCCCAGTCCATCTACGAGCGAGAGAATGAGCGCAAAATGCGGCTCTGGGAAGAAGTGGAGCAACTGTGGGCTCGTTCTATGGCCTCCAATCTGTCTGTTGCCGAGCGCCGCGCGAAGAGTCGACGGGCTCGAAGACAGGCCGAGGGTTTGTTTGAGCAGGCAGAAGAGCAAAAGCAGGCTGCGACTGCGTTGATGGTCGAAGCTGACGAGGCGAGGTGCCTGTCGGAAGAGCTCAAGGAGAAGATTCAAAAGCATCGGCAGCAGGCCGAGGGTCTGTGTGGTTGCTTGGTGGGCGAGGAGTTTTTGTACTGGCCACGAAGAGAAAGCAACAAGGACGCATACTGCATGTCCTTGGCCGATCACCCGGAAGGCTACAACATCGATCTCAAGGCCAAGACCTTGTACTTGGTCAAGCGGCAGCGGGGGGTGGAGTTCATCGAACCCTTGCCGCCGGATAGCCTCTGTGCGGACGGAGACGATCCTCGAATTGACGAGTTCTTCATGGGGTCTGGATCATGACGGATCTCACCGTGGAAGAGGTGGCGAGATGAACAAGACGGAAGTTCTTCATACCTCCAGTTTATTCGCGGGACTGCTTCCCGAGGAAGTCGAGATGCTCTCGGACCTGACCCAGCTTCGCTCTTTTGATCCAGGAGAGATGGTCTTTGAGCAGGGAGATGTGGGCGATAGCCTTTACCTCCTGATGGAAGGTTCCGTGGACGTCGTGCGCAGGCGCGAGGATGGGTCGGAACACATCATTGCGGTATTGAAGGCCAAGGACTTTTTTGGTGAGATGGCTTTGATCGACAAAGAGTTTCGATCCGCTTCCATCAAGGCCAAGACTCAGGTTGACATGCTTTGTTTGACCAACGAAAACCTTCATTCTTTCGCACGGGTTTACAAGAATGGCTTTACCCTGGTGGTGATCAACATCGCCCGTGTGTTGAGTATTCGTCTGCGTGAGACGAACGAAAAATTGGCCGATAAGATGTGAGTGGTAGGGGGTTTTTGCCCGGGGGAGCGTTTGCTTCAAATGTCGAGTTAGTAAAATGAGGGATAGACAGCCATGTGCAGGGTCCTGAGGTTCGTCTTCGCCAGTTGGCTTTTGTTGGGCATCTCTACTGAATCCATGGGTGCCACTCGTTTGCGTGGTTTTCCCGTCCAGCTTGAGGGGACGGTGGATGTGGCCTCGCCCCTGGCGGTCGATTTGGATGGAGACGGTCGCTTGGAGTTGTTGCTGGCTAGCCGCAACCAGATCCACGGACTTGAGATCGACGGCAGTCCGGTCGCGGGGTATCCGGTGGATTTGGGCAAGGAGGCCGTGGTTTCGACTCCTCTGACCTTGGGCCGGTTTGATAAGCAGGGTGCTCTTTTCATTGCCTTCGGTTCCAAGGACGGCACCTTGTATTTGATTGGATTGGACGGTCAAGTCTTGGCGCCTTTCCCCAAGAAGCTCAACAGCAAGCTCGTGGGGGCCCCGATTTTTGCCGAAGTGAAGACTGGGGGTCAGTGTGCGATTTTGGCAGCCCTGGCTTCCGGCGATATCGTTGCTTTGGATAAACAGGGCGCTCGCTTGCCTGCGTGGTCAATGAAGATTGATGGGGCACCGGCCACATCGCTGACCTGGTCGAGATTGGCTCCTGGGGAGGCACCCGTTTTGCTGGTGGGGGACGAAAAGGGTCGTATGCATGCCTTGACTGCCGCGGGCAAGCCACTGGCCGGTTTTCCCTACAAGGCCAAGTTTGCGATGGTGGGACAGCCGATCCTGGGGGACTTGGACGACGACGGGCGTTTCGAGATCGTGGTTGGCTCCAAGGACTTCAAGATCCACGCCATCAAGGCGGATGGCTCAGCCTGCCCAGGCTTTCCTTTCGACACAGGTTATCGTATTTATTCGGCCCCCGCGCTGGCGGATTTTGATGGTGATGGCGTGGTGGAGATCGTCGCTTCGTCGGGCGACGGCAAGCTCTATGTGATCGACGGAAAGGGAAAGCTCCGCAAGGGCTTTCCGGTGAAGTTGGACCGGCGTCTGCGCAGCGCCCCGGTTGTCGGCGATTTGGATGCGGACGGCAAACTTGAGATCGCCGTGGGCACTGAGCGCAAAGGCCTGGCTGTCCTGCGGGCCAATGGTCGAGCGTATCCCGGGTTCCCGGCCAGGTTTGCCGAGAGGGTGGACGTGGCGCCTCTGATGGCCGACCTGAGCGGGGATGGCTTGGGGGAGTTGGTGGCCGTGGGTCGGGACGGACAGGTGTCGGTTTTCAGGATGCTGCGCAAGGGCAAGCGGAGCTTGGGCTTGGTGTGGCCAAGTCCAGGTGGCGGCGCGGCACATGGAGGGCGAACCTTTTCCAATCCACCGCGCTATGTGGACCTGAAGCTTGAGCCCGAAAATCCCAGCACCACGGACAACCTTCGCCTCGACTATCGGTTTTTCGACATGGATGGCGATCCTGAGCCCGAGACCCTGATTCGTTGGTATCGGAATGGTAAGCAGGTTAAAGAGCACTTGGGTGCCAGAGCTTTGCCGGCCGCAAAGACCCGTAAAGGAGAACGTTGGCGCTATGGCTTGCTTCCTTCCCCGGACGGGCCGGAGTTCCTGAGCCGAGAACTGCGGGTGCAAAACACGCCGCCGGTTGCGCCGACGATAAGTCTGGTACCGAATCCAGTGCGCACGCGGGATGATCTGAAGGTTCGCATCCAGCAAGAATCAGCCGACCCCGACGGGGATCGGATTCGTTATCGATACGCCTGGCTGAAAGACAGGCGCATTCAGAAGGGCATGCACGGCAACAAGATTTCGGCTAAACGAACCCGCAAGGGTGAGCGTTGGACGGTCGTGGTGACGCCAAATGACAGCGAGGTTTCCGGTGCCGCCGCGCGGTTGAGCACGACGATCGCCAACACCCCCCCCGATGCGGCGAGCGTCAGCCTCAGGCCAAAACGACCCAGGGTCACCGACCAGGTCAAAGTGCAGGTGGACAGGCCAGGGAAAGACGCAGACGGAGACCGGGTCTCCTATCGTTTTGATTGGCGTCTGGACGGAGTCCCTCTCGATGTGCCCCGCAGCGCTTCTTTTCTTCCGGCGTCGTTTGGAAAAAAGAATGGGAAGCTCGAAGTCGATGTGGTGTCGAGCGATGGCTCCGAAGAAGGAAAGTCGGTTCGCGGTGGCATCAAAATTGTCAACACGCCTCCGACGGCACCGAAGATTCGCATCGTTCCTCTGAAGCCCAAAACCGGGCAGGACCTGAGGGTGCAAATACTCGAGCCGGCCCGCGATTCGGACTCTGATGCGCTTCGTTATCAGGTCCGCTGGCGGAAAGACGGCAAGGAGATGAAGGGCGCGGGGTTTGCTGGCGAGCGATTGTCTTCGGCGCAGACCAGGAAAGGTCAACGATGGGAAGCCGTGGTTTTGGCCGCGGACGATGATGCATCAGGACCAGAGGCCCGGGCCGAGGTGAGCATCGGCAACAGCGCACCCATCGCTCCGCTGCTTGAGCAGGTTAAGCCCATGCCGGTCACGACCGAGCCCCTGGTCTTCAAGGTTTTAGAGGGCCCGGTGGACCCGGATGGGGACACGACTTGGTGTGACGTGCGCTGGAGTCAGAAGGGGCGTCTTGTCGCGGAGGGAAAAGATTTATTTGTCTTGCCCGCTGACAAAACGACTAAGCATGGGCTTTACGAAGCCCAGGTCATCGCTACCGATGGACAGCTTTCGGCACCGGCCTTGAGCTTGTCCTTCCAGGTCCAAAACAGTCCGCCGGGAAAATGCCGGGTTTCATTGGATCCGGCCAAGCCCAAGACCGGGCAAACGTTGCGGGTGAAGTTGGCTGAGGCGGTACTGGACCCGGACGATGACAAGCTGCGCATGCATTACCGCTGGTTTTTGGATGGGCGCCCCATGCCCAAGCTTTCCGAGGGCCGATTGGGCGGCAAACACGTCAAGCGTGGGCAAAGCTGGCTTGTGGTGGCCGAAGCAGACGATGGAGAGCTTCGGGGCCCGAGCTGCAGCGCACGAGTCATCATCGGCAATCGGCCACCCACGATGCCCGGGATTCGGATAGAGCCGGTCAAGCCCAAGGTTGGGGATAAGCTCAGCCTGGTGATGGATGTCGCAAGCAACGATCCGGATGGAGATTCTTTGACGCTGGATGTGAATTGGAGGGTCGACGGTCGGAGTGTGGCGGCCGGTGCTGGGCTGAACCAGCTTCCCGCCGGTCTTTTGCGCAAAGGGCAGCAATGGCAGGTCACGGTGCTGGCTTCGGATGGCTCTCAGTCTTCGCCGCCCGCCACGGTCAAGGTCGTCGTGGGCAATTCGCCTCCAGGGCGGGTTGTGGCCGGGATTTTCCCCAAGAAGCCATTGTCTTCAGAGGATTTGAAGTGTCGGCTTTTGCAGCCGACGCCGGATCCTGACGGGGATGTGCTGAGGCATCGGTTTTCCTGGTTCAAAGGAAAGGCCAAAGGCACAGCAGAGCATGTGGGGGCAACACTGCCTTCTTCCAGGACTCGGCGGGGTCAGCGTTGGACCTGTCAGGTGCAGGCCAACGATGGGCAAGTCGACGGCCCCGTGACAACAAGCCAGATCAAAGTAACCAACGCCAAGCCAGGCGCGCCCATGGTGGATTTGGGTCCAGCGAAGCCGGGGGACAATCAGGAACTGCGTTGTCAAATCCTGCGGAAGGCCGTGGATCCTGATGGTGATTCGGTGCGTTATCGCTTTCGGTGGTTAAAAGATGGCGTGGAGCAATCGTTCGCTCCGGGCACGGACCGGGTGCCGGCCCGCTTGACGAAAGCAAACGATATCTGGCAGTGTATTGTGGTGGCGAGCGATGGTGAGCTGGAAGGGCCAATCGCCGAAAGTTCTGAGTTGCTTATCCGGAAGGAGATGTGACTGAGCTCACATCATCCAGAGCCCTAAGGGTTGAAACTGAGGGGCCGGAATCAGGAATCAGTAACGGAGGTATTCCATGTTGAGGACGAAAATGAAAGGGCTTGTGGCCTTAGTCGTGGCCTTGTTTTCCTTTGGGGCCATTGCCCAGGCACCGCAAGAAGACGTCGCTTCCAAAAGTAAGGCCCAGGTGGATTTCGATCGCGCCACCAAGATGTCCGATTCCGAGAAATTGAGCACCGCCTCTACTTATCTTGGCGAGATGCGCGGTGTGCTTTCGACGGTATTGGGGCTGCTGAAAGAGGCGCGAGCTGAAAAAGACGTCATCAAGATCAACTGCGTCAACGAAAAGCTGACGAATATCAAGGGCTTGATACGGATTTCGGAGCAAGCGGACATCACCTTGCAGGAAGCGGTGGCCAAAGGGGAGCGAGATACCGCGGCCCACGAGTTTCACAAAATGGCCATCTCACACCAGAAAATCAAAGTACTAAAAACCGAGGCCGAGCAGTGTGTGGGTGAGCTGGCCTTCGCGGTGGGCAAAACCACGGTGGAGGTGGAGGTGGATGACAGCAAAGTGCCGGAAATTGATCCCACGGTGAAGCCTTTGCCCGAGACCCCCGTGATCAGGCCTCCGGCGGCAAGTCCTTATCAATAAAAATAAATTTGCTGTTGACTGGGTGATCTGGTAGAAATCTTCGAGCTTCATGGACGATTCTGACCGGGGGCGTAATCAGTAGGGACCGGTTAATAGGATTCGGTTTCAACATGGTGTGGACTACAAACAGAGCAACATTGGGTATCGCCTTGCTCCTCCTTTTTGCTTGCTTCATCGGAGGGGCAGAGCAGGTCTACGCGCGTGGCAACGGTATCCAGGCAGGGCCTGGCCGGCTGCACCCCTCGATCGATCTGAGCCTGGTTTTTGATACCAATCCGAGCTACGCGAGCAACAACGCCTTCAGCGATCTGGTGTTGCAGATGCGCCCGGGCCTAAGCCTCGAGTTTCCCTCAGACACCGTCTCTTTTGAGCTAAACAGCAAGGTGGGGTACGACTACTACTTTGGCGTGGAAAACACGAATTCCACCAATTTGAGCACGGTGGCGGGTGAGGCTGATCTGAAATTGGGATTCAATCCCAACGGGCAATTCAGCTTTTTTGTAGAGGACGTTTTTTCCAGAAGCGGTGACCCGCGATATTCCGCGGTTTCCGGGCGCTTCGATCGCACGAACAATGAGGCCAAGGCCCATTTCCAGTTTAAGCCCGGTGGTGGGGCCCTGATGTTCGATCTGGCCTATGGCTTCTTCATCGACTTGTTCGATGACAGCGGCGTAAATGCTCAGGCCCTGTCCAGCTATGGCCACCGCATCTACTTTTCCGGTAAGTGGAAGTTTTTGCCCAAAACCGCGGTGACGATTGATTTCGATTCCGACCTCAGGCGTTATCCCAATAGCTATGACAACGGCACCAAGAACATCGACATCAACGCCATCCGGGCGACGGCGGGCATGATTGGTCAGATTTCGCCGTCTTTGTCCTTGGTGATCAAGGCAGGTTACGGCGATACCCTTCTGGATGCGCCGGCTACCTATACGGGTTCGGATTTTCGTTCGGCCATCGGTCAGGCCGAGATCAACTTCATGGTGGGCACCATGCTCTTGCAGGGTGGCTACCTTCGTAATTTCCAGCCGGCCCCGCTTTATGCCTATTTTGGTCAAGACCGATTTTATCTGCGTTATCGGCAGCTTTTGGCCGGTCGCTTCACCCTTTCGGCCAATGTGGGCTTTGACCTTCTGGACTATGGGACGGGTGTGCAGGCCGATGCGGGTGAGCGCTTTGACTTTTTGTTGACCGGTGGGGCTTCTTTTGAATACCACATCCTGGACTGGTTGGCTTTGGGCTTGGATTACCGGCTACAGGCCCTGTTCTCCGACTACGCTCAGCCCTTGGCTGGAGCCGGTGGCGTGGAGTACAACAAGCACGCCTTTGGTTTTCGTGTGAGCTTGGATTATTGAAAAAAATAATTCCCATTTTGCTCTTGTCCTTAACTACCTCAGCCTGTTGGTGGGCGAAGACGCCCCAAACCCCCGTAGTCAAGCACCCCGTCCTTGTGCCCGCTTCCACCCTGGGCTCGGGTGATGTTTTTGAGGTCAAGGTCTACAACGAAAAAGAACTCAGCGGCATTTATCGGGTTTCCTCGGCAGGGACAATCCTCTTTCCGCTCGTCGGCAAGCTGGAGGTGGACGGCTTGACCAGCTCCGATGCCGCGGAGGAAATTCAGCGCCGGCTTGGGGAGAAATACTTGCGCAACCCCCAGGTCAGTATCTTGATCCGCGAGTACAACTCCAAGAAGGTATCCATTTTTGGTCAGGTGACCAAGCCCGGGACCTTCAAGTACGAGGACGGCCTGTCGGTCATTCAGGCAGTCAGCATGGCCGGAGGCTTCACCAAGCTGGCAGCAAAAAACGACACCAACGTCACTCGTCTGGTCGAAGGGGAAGAGAAGAAATACCCCATCCCCGTGGAGGCCATCGCCCAGGGCAAGGCCAAGAATTTCTTTCTTCGGCCAGGCGACATCGTCTATGTGCCTGAGAGCATCTGGTAATCCCAAAGAGCCTGAGTTGATTCGTCTGGCCATGCCTTCTTTGGGCTTGGTCGAGGAAGAAGCCTGTCTGCGCGTTTTGCGTTCCGGGCGCTTGGTTCAAGGGCCTGAAGGCGAGGCCTTCGAGCAAGCGTTTGCGCTCAGCGTGGGGTCTGCCTTCGCCATTGCCGTATCGTCGGGTACGGCCGCCTTGCAACTGGCCCTGATGGCCTTGTCCGTGGGGAAAGGCGACGAAGTGGTCTTGCCTGCCTGCACCTATATCGCCACGGCCAACGCGGTGGCCTTGAGCGGTGCAGAGGTCGTCTTGGCCGATGTGCAAAGCGACAGCCTCAACCTGGATCCCGAGTCATTGGGGCGAGTCATGGAGCCTCAAACCCGGGTGATCATGCCCGTGCATCAGTACGGCCTGGCCGCGCCTGTCCATGAATTGGCTAAGAAGGCACCCCATGCATATGTGATAGAGGATGCCGCTTGTGCCATGGGGGCGGGACTGGATGGCTGTGCGGTGGGGCGGCCTCATGGCTTGCTGGCCTGCTTCAGCTTCCATCCACGGAAGGTGATGACCACGGGCGAGGGAGGCATGGTCACCACCGATGATGTGGGTCTGGCGCACCGTGTGAGGGCCCTGCGGCAACACGGGCAGGGCGACGGCGTGACGCTTGAGCCGGGCAGCAATTTTCGCATGAGCGAATTGGCGGCTGCCTTGGGCCGGGCTCAGCTGGAGCGCCTGCCCGAACTGCTCGCCCGCAGGCGGCAGGTGGCTGCTTGGTATTTTGAGCGCATGGCGGACTGGGATTGGTTGCAGTTGCCGCTGGGTTCGGATTCGGGTCACATTTTTCAGTCCTTTGTTGTTTTGTTGAAAGACAAGGATGTGTCGCGGGATGCGGTCATTGAGGACATGCGTGCCGGGCAGATCGAATGCCAGGCAGGCGTGGCGCCGGTGCATTTGCATGGGCCCTATCAAGGCGTACGCCGGGACGCACTGCCCAACAGCGAAAAGGTGGGGCGTCGAGGGATCTTTTTGCCCATGCACGTTAATTTGAACGAAGCCCAGGTAGAGCGCATCTGTGACAGGCTGCGCCATGTTGCTTTTGCTTGAGCGAGGAGAGGGATTGAGACCATGAGCCACTTGGACCGGGAAATTGCATCTCAACCCAAGACCCTGGCGCGGCTGCTTGACAAAGAACGCAAGCCGGTTGAAAAGCTGGCGGTCGCCATTCGACAAACCGGCCTGAAGCATATTTTTCTTGTCGCTCGGGGCTCTTCCGACAATGCCGGGCTTTACGGCAAGTATCTGTTCGGTGCGCGGAATCGTTTCATCGTGTCTTTGGCCACGCCTTCTTTGTTCACGCTTTATAGGCGACCGCCCGACCTGCGGGATTCGCTGGTTTTGGCCATTTCTCAGTCCGGGGAGTCCGACGACCTTTGCCATGTCATGCAGGAAGCCAAGGATCAGGGTGCCGCCAGTCTGGTTTTGTGCAATCAGACCAAGAGCCCTTTGGCCTCACTCGCGCGCTGGGTCTTGCCCTTGCACGCAGGCGTGGAGCGTTCGGTGGCCGCCACCAAGACTTATACGGCGGAACTTCTGGCCTTGGCGATGCTGAGCGTGGCTTTGGATGGGACGGCCAAGGAATGGAAGGAACTGCGGCGAGTCCCCGAGTTATTGGGCGAGACATTGGAGATGAATCAGGCTGTGGCCACCCAGGCCTCGCGTTATCGTTACGCGGATCGCATGGCCGTCATTGGGCGAGGCTTTAACTATGCCACCGCTTTTGAGTTGGCCTTGAAGCTGAAAGAGTTGGCCTACATGGCCGCGGAACCGTCTTCTTCGGCGGACTTTCGGCATGGGCCCATCGCGGTGGTGGGCGAAGGCTTTCCTGTTTTGCTCATCGCCCCCAGGGGAAAGACCTTGGCGGACATGCGCGAATTGGCGGGCGAACTGAAAAAACGTCGGGCCGAGATTTTGGCCATCTCCAATGACGCGGGTATTTTGCGCATGGCTCAATGCCCGATGCCCATTCCCGCGGACCTGGCGGAATGGTTAAGCCCCTTGGTCTCCGTGGTGCCCGGCCAGTTGCTGGCGCGGCATGTGGCGAACGTGCGCGACTGTCCCTTGGACAAGCCTCGTGGCTTGCGCAAGGTGACTCGTACTTTGTAGGGTTCAATCGTCGTCTTTTTGGGATTCTTCTTTGGCGCGGGATTCCTGCAGCATCTTCCAGATGGCACCCACCAGCTCATTGAGTCTGTCGTTGCTCACTGCCGAAAAAGAAAGAAGCTCAATGTCCATCTGCTTGAAGGCTTCGCGCAAGGGCTCGAGGAGTTCTCGGCTTTCCGGGAGATCCGTCTTGGCCAAGGCGACCAGTCTGGGTTTTTTCGCCAGACCTTCGTCGAAAAGTCGCATTTCTCGTTCGAGGGTAACGTAGCGTTGCAGCAGAGGCTCGTGGCCTTCCTCGTCACCAAGCTGCCAGCTTACGAGATGGACGAGCAGGCCGCAGCGCTCCACATGTTTCAGGAAGCGATGCCCCAGGCCATGACCCTCGGCCGCGCCTTCAATCAACCCCGGCACGTCGGCCATGACGAAGCTGTTCATGTCGCCTGCCGCGACCACGCCAAGGGAGGGCACTAAGGTGGTGAAAGGGTAATCGGCGACCTTGGGCTTGGCTTTGGAAAGGCGTGAGACAAGCGTGGATTTGCCGGCGTTGGGAAATCCCACCACGCCGACGTCGGCCAGCAGTTTCAACTCCAGGCGCAGATTTCGGGCTTCTGAAGGATCGCCAAGTTCGGCCTTTCGAGGTGCCTGGTGGGTGGAGGTCTTGAAGTGGATGTTGCCGCGTCCCCCCTGGCCTCCTCGTACGGCCACGAGCTTGGCACCGTGTTCCGCAAGGTCCGCCAGAAGTTCGCCGCTGTCCGTGTCGTAAATCAAGGTGCCGGTCGGAATTCGTACCACCAGATCTTCCGCCGATACACCATACTTGTCTTTGCCCAAACCCGGCTGGCCGTTTTTGGCCTTGTAGACTTTCCTGTATTGCAGATCCAGCAGGGTCCCCAGGGCACCGTCCGCCTGGAGAATCACGCTGCCGCCTCGGCCCCCGTCGCCCCCGCTGGGACCACCTCTGGGCAGATATCGCTCGCGCCTGAAGGCGATGCAACCATCTCCGCCCTTGCCGGAGTAGACTTCGATCTTGGCTTCGTCGATGAAGTTCATGAAGAGAATCCGCCGAAAAAAAAACCACGATGCTCAGAGGGCACCGTGGTTAAGTTCAAATAGAGAAAACAGACCTCAATCAGCAAATGGTTCCACCCAAGCTTGCTTGCGATCTCGGCCCAGGCGTCCGTATTTCACCACGCCGTCGATTTTGGCAAACAGGGTGTAGTCTCGACCCATGCCGACGTTTTGGCCCGGGAAGATTCTGGTGCCGAGCTGCCGGACCAGGATGTTGCCGGCGACGACATGCTGACCCGCGTAAATCTTCACGCCGCGTCGTTGTCCATTGCTGTCGCGGCCGTTGCGAGTAGCGCCTTGTCCTTTTTTGTGTGCCATGACATCTCTCCTTTAGACCTGGATGTCCATGATCTGGATCCGGGTAAAGGCTTGCCGGTGACCTTGCTTTTTGTGATGGTCCTTGCGCTTCAGGAACTTATAAACGATGACCTTACGCGCACGGTCCTGCTCCAAGATCTTGGCTTTGACGCTGGCACCGTCCACCTTGGGCTGGCCCACGACGACCTTGTCGCTGCCACCCAACATGAGGACTTCTTCCAGTGTCACTTCATCACCCACCGCGCCCGGCAATTTCTCGACGCGGAGTTGATCGCCCATGGATACCCGATATTGCTTACCACCTGTTTTCACCACTGCGTACATGGTTGATACTCCTCGTATTGCTTGCAAACCCCTCCATTGGGGGCCCCATAAGCTAGGGAATAACCTTGGTGATGTCAAGCATTTTATAAGTGTTTGATATGTTAGGCTTTAGGCCTCGGACAGGGCCAGCAAACCCTGAATCATGTCCGGTCCTTCAACCAGGCCCCGATCTGTGATGATGGCGCTGATGAGGCTGGCCGGGGTGACGTCGAAAGCTGGATTGAAGACCTTGGTGCCTTTCGGCGCGAAGATGGCACCCCGTGGATTTGTGATTTCTTTGGCGTCTCGTTGTTCGATGGGGATGGCATCGCCATCCGACAAGCTCATGTCGACCGTCGACCAGGGCGCGGCCACGTAAAATGGAATGCCGTGTCGTTTGGCCAAGACGGCCAATGAGTAAGTGCCGATTTTGTTGGCCGCGTCGCCGTTTGCGGTGATTCGATCCGCGCCGACCACGCAAGCCTGTATGTGCCCGAGTCGCATGACGTAGCCCGCCATGTTGTCGCAAATCAGGGTCACGTCAATGTCATCTCGCATCAATTCCCAAACCGTCAGGCGCGCTCCCTGCAACAAAGGCCGAGTTTCGTCCGCAAAGACCTGAATGTTTTTCCCTGCCTCCACCGCGGCGCGAATCACGCCCAGGGCCGTGCCGTAAGCGCCGGTGGCCAGGGCCCCCGCGTTGCAGTGCGTGATCACCCCGCCCTCATCGGGCATCAAGGGGGCGCCAAAACGGCCGATGGCTCGACAGGAGGCAATGTCTTCTTCGCGAATTTTCTGGGCTTCGGCAAGCAAGCCCGCTCGCAGCTCTTTCACCCCTGCTTGCGATGCCTGAAGCGTTTCAAGACGCGCCTTCATTTTTTCCAAAGCCCAAAAAAGATTAACAGCCGTGGGGCGCGTGCCACCCAGTTCTTCAGCCGCCGCCAAAACCGCCGCCGCCAAGACCGCCGGATCCTCACTGTCTTCGACATAAGCCGCCAAAGCACAACCCAAAGCCGCGGCGATGCCGATGGCCGGTGCCCCGCGCACGGCCAAACATCGAATGGCCTCGGCCACCACCGCAACGCCGGTCAGGTCCATCCATTGCTCAACTTCAGGCAACTTGGTCTGATCCAACAAATGCACACAGCCCAATTCATCATTCCAAGAAATAGGTGACAGCATAAGCCAGCCTCCTCGCAGGCATGCTACGCGAGCCTTCGTGTCCTGATCAAGCTTGGTGGTGTTGCGCTATGGAAGTCAGGCATTCAGCCGCCCGTCCCCCTTTGGCGTTTTATTTCGTGAAGGTGAAACTCACCTTCGAGAGCTGCTTCAGGTGCCGGACTTGCATGTACTCGCCCTAACCTTAGAGCGCTTCTTTTCGTCTGATTCCATATGGCATTTTTTGTACTTTTTCCCGCTTCCGCACCAGCAGGGATCATTCCTTCCCAGGTTCGGAATGTGCTCCGGCTCG
>JAUVAM010000598.1 GCA_030591745.1 Deltaproteobacteria bacterium | reverse complement strand
CCACCTGGGGTGGCGGGAAATCCTTGGGATAATTCTCTGCGATGAAGATCAGTTTGTCCCCGTCACGCAAGGTTTTGTCTGACGGCGGGTTGACCTGCACTTTGCCTTCCTCGCTGTCGCCGCATTCGATGCTCAGGAGTACGGCGTCGTATTTTTCTTTAAGCCGCGAGTGGGCCTCGCGGATCTGCATGCCATGCCATTCTTTGGGGATGGGCGCTTTGTATATTTGGTTGCCATATTGGCTGGTGAGCAACTCGTCGAGCATGGTCACCAAGCCCCGGGTGCGTGATGAGGCGGCAATGATTTGGCCTGCGTAGTCATCCGGCACGATGATCTCTTCGACGCCGGCCATGGATAGATGCTCTTTGTTTTCCCGGTTTAACAGTTCCACGCAGGTGAAGATGTCATTGTTGAGCTTTTCGATGGTCAAAGCAGCCAAGACGGTGCGGGCGTCCCTGTCCTGATCCGAGCGTTCCCGGGTGCGGTCGGCCAAAAGAACAGCCACCTGGGCGCGTTCGATGCCGGCCTGTTTGAGGACATCGATGCGGGTGAAATCGCCGGAGATGAAGAAGAACTGGTCCGGTCGAATCTTGAAACCCTGCATGGAAGGGGGTTCTTCGGTTTCGGCGATCAGCACGATGGTTTTTTTGCGCAGGCGCTTGTCGGCTCGAAATTCTTCCAACACGCGCGGCGCCACGCTGTTCCAGCCACAGATGACGATGTGGCCATGCACGTCTTCAAGTCCCATCTCTCGGACCTCCATGCGTTGGCTCAGGCGATTGACCATGGCCGCCGAAATGATGCCTGTGAAAGTAGCAAAAAACCCCAAGCCCCCCAGCATGACGACCAGCGCCAGCAGACGGCCCGGGAAAGTGACGGGCGTGCCGAACTGGGGTTCTCCGGCTACCAGGGTATAGAGGCTCCACCAGGTGGAGCCCTCGATGGTGTGGAAGATGGCCTGCTCGCCCTCTTTTTCCAGCAGATTCATGCCGATGGCTGAGGCCAGCACCACGACGAGCACGATCAGCCCCACCGTAAGCAACTCGGTTTTCCCCTGCCGGAACGCATCACCCAGGCCGCTCATGCGTCGGTTGAGCAATACGCCCAGGCGAAAAAGCCGAAGCAGGCGAAGCACCCTCAGGATGCGCAAGGAGCGCATGAGGGGCAACACGGCCAGAATATCCAGCCAGTAAACCCGCAAGAAGCGGCGGCGTGAGGGCATGGCCACGAAGCGCAAGAAGAGCTCAAGGATGAAGACGCCGGTTAGGCCATGGCCGGTGTTCTCCGCCAGGCTGAACAGCGGATGGTCTTCCGGGAGGGTGGCCTCCAGCACCAACAGGGCCACCGACGCCATGATCAGCACCACGATGCTCGAGTCCGTGATGGGGTGGTTCATGAAGCGGTCGAGGCGTCGTCGCATGACCGCCATCATAGAATGGGCCTTCGGCTTGAGCAAGAAAACCTGGATTTAGGAACCGGGTTCGTGATACTTGCGGACATCTTTTGGGTTTTGATTGTGAAAAAAATCACAAAGTCAGGTGTGTAAAGGATTGTTGGATAAATAACCATTGTGATTCAAGAAAGGAAGAGAGCATGCGAAAAGGTCTATTGAGTCTGGTCTTCGTAGGAATGATGTTGGTACCTTTTATTGCCCAGGCGGCCAAAGTCGACTTGGGCGAAGGGAGATTCATCAACTTTAAGGGGTATTTCCAGTTTATGCTGGAAGCCAACCCGGCACCAGGCTCCAACCAATGGACGGGTGATTGGTACAATCACCGAACCCGCATCATGATCGGCGGAAAACTTCACAAGAACATTAACTTTTTCCTGGCTCCGATCTGGGTAAACCAGGGCAAGGGCGGTAACTATGCCGTGTTCGAAGCGCTGCCGGATGCATGGGTCGAAGCTGACTTCGGCAAGGCCCTCAAGATCAACATCGGTAACCTCAAGCTACCGTTCTCCTGGCACATGCAGCAGAGTGGCGCCACCCAGCACTCACTTGATTTCCACGGCTTTTTCCTGGCTCGCGCCGGCGTCGCAATCGGTCACCGCGACCAGGGCATTCTTTTCCGCGGTCAGTTGGTAGGCGGTCTGTTGGACTACCGCTTGGGCTTTTTTGACGGCGCGGGCAACCAGTCGGCCGGGATGGCGGCACCGAACTTCTTCGGCAGCCCCCGGGTCGTCGGTCGTTTGGGCATGAACTTTGCCGATGCCCTCGACAGCTACTTCCTGCCGGGCACCATGTTGGGCAAGAAGGAGATCATGTCCTTCGGCTTGAGCTTCGACATCGAGCCCTGGGCCGCGAATGCTGATGACGACCTGTATTATGCATTTGCGTTTGACGCCTTGATCGACATGCCCATGGGTGACAACGGCCTGGTCTTCCAGGGGTCTTTCTACATGTTCTCCGTCAACTCCACACAGGGCGAAGGCATGGGCTTCTGGGCCGACCTGGGCTATCGCTTCGGCAAGTTCGAGCCCCTGGTGGGCTTCGAAATGTGGATGCCCAGCGACGATGCCGTAGCGAGTTGGATAAACGTCCTGCCGGGTTTCAACTATTGGATTCTCGGCCACAAGGCCAACATCAAATTCCAGTTCGGTCTGAAGAGCGTCGAAAATGCCGATGACCTGGATATGATGGCTTTGTTGCAGTTTCAGTACGTGTACAACTAGGTCGATACTTCTTTTTGTTTTCGCCCCGTGGCCCTATTGGGACACGGGTTTTTTTATGCTTGACGGGGGGGCTCTTGACAGGTCGGCGGACCGGGTGTTATCGCTCGGCGTGTTGCGCAGTATTATCGGCCTTTTCAGGAGGATTACATGGCAAGCTTGGTGGTCGTTGGTCTCCAGTGGGGCGATGAGGGTAAGGGTAAGGTGGTGGATATCCTGGCCGGCTTTGCGGATTTGGTGGTGCGTTTTCAGGGTGGCGCCAACGCCGGCCACACGCTCAAGGTCGAAGGGGAGGAAGTGGTTACCCACTTGGTGCCCTCTGGGGTCTTGCATCCCGGGAAGAGATGCGCCATCGGGCCGGCGGTGGTTTTGGACCCCGAGCAACTGCTCTTGGAAGTGGACGTCTTGCAAGCGAAGGGCAGGCTGTCCGAGCCCGATTCTTTGATGGTGAGCAACCGGGCTCATGTGGTTAT
>JAUVAM010000265.1 GCA_030591745.1 Deltaproteobacteria bacterium | reverse complement strand
GAGCTGGCCGACGGCGGCAGCCTGCTCCTGGATGAAGTGGCTGATTTGCCTTTGGAATTACAAGGCAAGCTGCTGCGTGCCTTAGAGGAGCGGAGCATCTGCCGGGTGGGCAGCGGCAAGGAAATCCCGGTGGAACTTCGACTGATCGCGGCCACCAATGTGGATCTCGCCGCCCGTGTGGCCGCGGGGCGCTTCCGCGAAGATCTATACTATCGTCTATGTGTTTTCCCCATCGATTTGCCCCCCCTGCGAGAGCGTGCGGTTGACATCCCGCCCCTGGCCCGATGCCTACTGGGGGAGATCGCCACCCGCCTGGGCTGGGAGGAGACCCGCTTGAGCGACGAGGCTCTGGGGGCCCTGACGGCATACAGGTGGCCAGGCAATGTTCGGGAATTGCGTAATATTTTGGAGCGGGCCAGCGTGTTGGCTGGCGATTCCCCCATCGAGTTGCAGCACCTGCCCACCGAGTTGCTGGGGGGGGCGGAAAATGGCACCCCAGGCAAAAGCCAACTGGCTGAAAAGGTGGAGTCTTATCGGCGGCAATTGCTGCTGGAAACCCTGCAGCAGACCGCTTGGGTCAAAAAAGATGCCGCGGAACGTTTGGGTCTCAGCCCCCGAGCCCTGAGCCACTACATTTCCAAGTACGATTTGGATCGATTTCGAGGCGAGTAGTCCAGGAATTACGCATTTCGTAAGCCGATTCCCGTCTATGTAATTTTCCAGCAACAACTGGATTTTTCTCCTTATTGTTTCCAGGGGTTTGCGCTTTGGATACATGGCATGGTTTCCGCATAGCAAGAGCCATCGGAGGGGAGAGGAGGAATCAACGGTGCGGAAAATCAAGTACTTGGCTTTGTGTGCGTTCATGGCGGCATCCTTACCGGCCATTGCCCAGGAGGACCCAGAAAAGCCCGAAAAGGTAGAGCCTGAAAAGGTAAAAGTAGAGCCTGAAAAGGTAAAAGAAGCATCCGAAGAGAGCGGGGCCAAGGATGCGGAACTCAAGGTTCTGCGCGATCGCATTGAAAAGTTGGAAACAAGCATACAGGCCATCTCTGAGCAACGAGAAGAAGAAGAACTGGAAAAGCTCAGGGAGTCGGCCTTGAGTGAGGCGGCCAACACGGAAGAAGACCATGGGCTGGCTGAGCGAACTTACATCACGGCCTCTCGATCTCTTCAGGCCTTGAATCCTGAAATCAGTCTGAGTGGAGACTTTTTGTCCCAGCTTGTCATCGATGATGACCTTAATGCCTTCTACAGGGGCGCGGACGATCGATCCGGGATGCCCTTGCGGGCTCTGGATATGCACATTCAGTCCACCCTGGATCCCTTCAGCTTCACCAAGATGGCTTTGGGCTTCATTCCTGGCGAGGGTGTGGCAATCGAGGAGCTATACATCACCTGGACCGGCGTGGTGCCCCAGATGAATTTCACGGTGGGCCATTTCCGCCAGTTGTTCGGCGTGGTCAATCGTTGGCACGAACACGATTTGGATCAGACTGGCTATCCTTTGGCCTTGGATGTCCTCTTCGGCGAAGGTGGCTTGAGCCAGTCGGGTGTGTCGGCCCAGTGGTTGATGCCGGCTTTGTGGGCTGACAGCAACGAGCTGGTTGTGCAGGTCACCAACGGCTCCAACGAGACTCTGTTTGCGGGAGAGTTCTTCAGCGTGCCCACGGTGCTGGCCCGCTTGAAGAGTTATTGGGACCTGAGCGAGAACACCTATGTCGAGCTCGGTCTAAGCGGTTTGTTTGGTTTCAATAACCATCGCGGTGTCGAAGATGAGGCCACGCCAGGTCGTTTGATTAACGAACCTTGGCGTAAGACCTACATGGGTGGAGCCGACCTGACTTTGTATTGGCAACCCCTTCAGAAAGCCCGCTATCACTCTTTGACTTGGCGCAGTGAGGGTTTTTACGTGGCCAAGGAGGACCAGACAGAGGCGGGCGAGTATGGAGAAGGTTGGGGTGCCTATTCCTATTTGCAGTACCAATTGGCAGAGTCTTGGTTTGTGGGCTTGCGCGGTGATTTGGCTCAAGCCGTGGGCGACTCGGATCGCATGCTTTGGCAGGTGGTGCCTTATGTGACCGTCTGGCAAAGCGAGTTTGTTTACCTGCGCTTGGAAGTCAGGCATGGTGAGCCCGATGCTTTAGGGCACGACACCCGGGTCTTGTTTCAGGTCAACTGGGCAGCCGGTCCGCATAAGCACGAGAAGTACTAGAAGGGGGACGGAGAGGATGAATTCCATGCATATTCTCATACGAAATTTAGTCTTGCTGGTGGCCGCATGCGGCCTGCTGGGCACAAGCTTCGTCAGCCAAGCTGCCGAGGGTAAGAAAATCAAGGTGATGACCACGTCGTCGTCCTATGCGCCCATCGTCAAATACATCGCCGGCGACAAGGCCGAGGTTGAATACATCATCAAGGGATACCAGGACCCACACATCGTTCGCCCCAAGCCCAGCCTGGCGGTGAAATTGTCCAAGACCGACCTGCTCATTTCGACCGGGCTGGACTTGGAGGCCTGGTTGCCCACCCTGCAGGACATGTCGGGCAACGCCCAGATCATGAGCGGTCAGAAAGGTTTCGTGGCGGTTACGGCGGGCATGGCCATTGCTGAAAAGCCCACTTCCCTGGACCGATCAGAGGGCGACGTGCACATTTTCGGTAATCCACATGTGCATACCAGCCCACTGAACGGCAAGGTCATTGCCACGAACATCACCATCGGCCTGAAGAAGGTGGCACCTGAGCACGCGGCCTTTTTCGAAAAACGCCTGAAGGCCTTTAACGCGGAAATAGACAGGCGCATGTTCGGCGATAAATTGGTCAAGCTTCTGGGGGGCAAGACCCTCTGCCGCCTGGCGGCAAAAGGGCAGCTTCATAGCTTTCTGGCCAAGAAAAAATTCAAAGGCAAGCCCCTGTCGGATTACCTGGGTGGCTGGATGAAGAAGGCCGCCTCCCTGCGCGGCAAGAAGATGGTCACCTATCACAAGAATTGGACTTACTTCACAAAGTTGTTGGGCATCCAAGTGGTGGGATACATGGAACCCAAACCGGGCATCCCGCCAAGCCCAGGACACATCTCCACCCTCATCGAGATGATCCGTCGCGAAAAGATCAGAGTGGTCTTGACCGCCAACTATTTCGATCAGGGCAAGGTGAAAAGAGTCACGGAGATGACCGAGGCCAAGCCCGTGGTGGTGGCCCTGGCCGTGGACGGCCAGCCCGAGATTAAGACTTTTTTCGATCAGTTCGATGTATGGATTGACGCGCTGAACAAGGCTTTTGCCGACGTCAAAGGCTGAAGCTTGAAGTTGACTCATCTTGAGGGGGGAGGCACGGTGGTGACTCCATGAGCATGTTTGAACTGATGCTGCGACCCTTCATCGAATGCATCATCCTTGTGGGCATTCATTCCTACCTTGGCTTGCATGTGATCCGGCGACGGGTGATTTTCGTCGACTTGGCCCTTGCTCAGATCGCCGCGTTGGGTGCCGTGGTGGGCGGCGTCATGGGCATCATGGCCGACACACCCGGGTCCGTGATTTTTTCCTTGGTCTTCTGTTTGCTGGGTGCCGCCCTCTTCGCCGTCATTCGTGTGAGGCATGACCGCATTCCCCTCGAGGCGATCATCGGCTTGATCTATGCGATTAGTTTTGCCATTGCCATTCTGGTGGTGCAGAAAACCGAGGGCGTGGAGCACATGGAGGACATTCTGGTGGGTCGGCTGCTCTATGTGAGCTGGAGCGACATCATCACCGCCGCAATCGCCTATAGCGCCATCGGTCTTTTGCATCTTGTTTTCTGGAAGAAATTCATTCTGATATCTGATTTCCCAGAGAAGGCCTATCGCCAGGGCATCAACATTCGGCTTTGGGACTTTTTGTTCTATGCCTCCTTCGGTTTTGTCATCACCTTTTCCACCAAGGTGGCCGGTGTCCTGCTGGTCTTTGTCTTCCTGGTGGCGCCCGCCATTCTGGCGGTCATGATCACCAAACGCTTCGGCCTGCAGCTGCTTATCGGATGGACGATGGGTACGGTGGTCACGGTGTTGGGCTTGGGTATTTCGGCTCATCCGGCCGTCGATTTGCCCAGCGGACCCTCGGTCGTGGCCTTCTACGGTATTGTCCTGGCCTTGTCCGGCGTGGTGGTGGCCAACGTGCGGGCGCGCCATCATCTGAGGGCGCTTGCCTATACCGGACTGGGGTTTGTAGGCCTGGGTGTCCTCGTCGTGCTGGTGTGGCTCCTGGGCACTGTCTTGGGCGATCCAAACGCCTTGCCCGGCCATGCGCATGCCCATATGCCCGCGCCTGTTGTTGCCGCGGCCGCTGGGCCAAAGGCTGCTATGGCTGCGGATCAAACCAATCTGGTCGAGGTGGATTTCGACAGCGAAGAAGACGAGTACGCCTTCATTTGCAAAGACATCAAGGTGGACAAGCCGAAGGGCATGATTCATCTGGTGCGCTTCTTGACGGATTCGGAAACGCCTCTGTTCTACTGCGAAGAGGCCTTGGGCTTGTTGAAAAATGAAGCGGGCAAAGACTTTGGTTTTGCCTGTGACATGGAGCCTTCCGACCCCAAGCGGGTGCAAGCCCTCAAGGCCATGCAGGACTGGGCCGGAGAATTGGCCGGCGTGAAATTCGGCCGGGGTCGGGGCGGCCAACCTCGGCAACTGCATCAGCGGCAACGGAAAGAGGCGGACACCCCCAAAAGGGCACCCTGAACTTCATCATCGCAACCTGCGACGAGTTCGACCCCAAAGCGCAAGGAAGAACATTCCCCAGCCGAAGAATGGGGGGCCGAATCCACCAGCCTGGCAGCCGCATCCTCCGGAGAGGGAGCCTGGGTCCGGTCCCGCATCCTGTTCCGGCGTTCCACTGTCGCCAGCTTGATCGTCGTCGGCCTGCGCTCTGTCCCCGCCGGATGCATCCTCGTCTGATGTCCCATCGCTGAGGTCTCCTGCATCTGTTCCAGCGTCTTCTTCTCCCCCATCGTTGATGGAAGCGTCGGGACTGAGATAGGAAACAACGGGTTCGGTGGCCCGCCAGTTGATGCCGGAGGCGGCCCGATAGGGGGGTTCCTCGGGGACCGCATTGTCGGAGACGAGGACGACGCTTCGAAATGGGTCCAGGTGCAGGCTGCCGCTTGCCTGGCTGCCGTCCAGCAAGCGCCAGGAGCCATCCGGGACCGGAAGCAGGGCTTCTGCTTCGGTGTCGTTGAAGAGCAGGATGGCGTTGGCTCGCAGGATGTCGCTCTGTTCGCTGCTGGCCCAACTGGCCGCGGTCGTCCAGTCGCTCAGGTTGTCGATGTCTTCTGAGTCCGAGGGTCGGATCACGCCGGCATCTGATTGCGCTGCGATGAAAGTGGTGGCGCGCATCATGCCGTAGTCCACATCGGAGTCGTAGGCGAGGGCAACAGGGATCGGCTCTTCGTAGGGGGGCAACCACCAGTGACTCAGGTTTTCCGGTCGATGCAAGCGTCGGCTGGGGGCCACGGCGGCCAGTATGTTGTTTTCGATTAGGTGGTCCTGTGCGTCGTTGGCATCTCCCGAAAGAGACAAGCCGGCACGGCGGTTGTCCATCATCACGTTGCCGCTGATCTGACAGGAGAAGTTGTTGGGAAGCATGATCCCGAATCCATTGCTTCCATAGATGGTGTTGTCGTGGATTTGGCTGTCGCGGAAGTCCTCAAGGAACTCGGGCCAGATGCCGTGTCCCAGCGGCCACCAGGGATGGGATGTCTCCATGTCTCCTAAGGTGTCCAAGATGATGTTTTCCCGAATGATGGAGGCGTTGCAGTTTGTATAGACCGCTGCACCGTCGTTCAGGCTGCCCATGGTGCGAACGAAAACGTTGCGCTCAACAGTCTGTCCGTCACTGCCCAGGATGATACCGGCATACCCCGTGTCGATGACCCGGTTGAGCCGGAATATCGCCGCGTTTGCGTTGCCGAGGATGATGCCCGCCGCATGCCAGGACCCACTGCCCCCATAACCTCGTTCAACGCCGATGCGGAGAAACAAGTTGCGCTCGATGATACTGCCGGCCGGGCCTTCCGCATCAGCCCATCCTTGAATGGCCACGTTGCGAACATCACGAAAAATGCATCGGCGGATGGTGAAGGGCTGTGCGTTCCATGTGTAGCGGATGGCATTGGATTCAATCT
>JAUVAM010000056.1 GCA_030591745.1 Deltaproteobacteria bacterium | reverse complement strand
GAAGACGATGAGCAGGTCGTTTAAGCGCCATGCCGCCTCGTCGATGGAGGCCGAGTCCGCATCGTAGGAGGTTGAGAGCATAGAAAACCCATAAGTGTTGTTGTGGATGCGGGCCCCCGTGTCGTGAGCCTGTTTCATCAGATCGTAGCTGGATACACCGCGCAAACCGCTTAAGCGGCCGTCGTTGGCGCCGATGTCTTGCATGACCAATTGCGCCGCTGGTGCCATACCATCCTGGCTGTCGTGGCCTGCGTCGCCGTCTTCGGCCAGATGGGCGTAGTTGTCGCCCAGCACGTTGCCGGCGGTGTGGGTGCCAGGGAACCCGCCTGTGTTGTCGTCATAAGCTTCGGCCGCCCCCACCAGATAGTAGGTGATGACCTTCTCGGCAGGTTTGTCCTGCACCGCGCCCGGTGGTTGGGGGAAGTTGATGGCGAGGGTTACCTGATCTCGCTCGGGCCCCAAACGAAATTGGCAGGCGTCCGAGTCGAGTCCCGAGTCGGCCACGGCCACAATTTGACCCCGACCGGTCAGACCGTGAGCGAAGATGCTGCGGCCTGTGTCTACCGAGCCTGACTGAATCAGCCAGGATGAGTTGTCGTTTTTGAACTCCAGTTCAGGCTGTTCGGCGACCCAGATGACCTCGGGGCCGGCCAGTAGTCGGTTTACGGTCTCTTCAATTTCTTCCGGCGCCACTCGGAGCCAAAGATGACCACGCCCACTGGCATCATCGCAGGATGCATGGGGGGCCTTGGGCGAAAGAAAGGCTCTTACGCGATTCATGGGGACCGCGGCCTTTGCGCCTTTGCGCGTGACCACTCGCAGCCAAATGGGACCGCCGGGGCTGCTCTCGCCGGACAGGATACGACTGAGGCGGGGGCCCAGATTCTTGGGGCGACTTTCTGCTTGGGCGAAGGTGCCCGGGAACACGCCCAGCAGCGTGGCCAATATCCAACCAAGCAAGTTGATTCGCATGCCTAAATCCCTTCGCCCCCTCCACGGGCAGTCTAACCTGGGCGGCCTTTCGGGCCCATGATTTTCTCAGGGACTGGGGTGGAGATCCGGGAGAGGCGGGAACTTAGAGGCAGTCGATCGGGCAGCTGGCCGCGGATTCGAGAGGACCGCAGGTGTAGTCGCCGCAACAGTTGCTGCGCACGCGTGGGCAGTCGGCCTTGCAGCTGCCGCAGGTCTCACCGAGAACGCTTCCTTCGCAGACGCCGTCGCCGCAAACGGGCTCGGAGACACAGTCGGCGTCGGTCTCGAAGGAGCAATCGGGCGCACAGCATCCATCGGGGGTCATGCTGCAAACCGCCCAGGTGCTGTCGCAGGTGCCCGCTTTGCAGGAATCATCAGAGCAGCTTTCTCCATCGTTGCAGTCTGTGGCGCTTAGGCACTCGACGCAGGCGTCCAAAGTATCATCGCAGAGATGGGTGCAGGGATCGCCGGTCGAGACACAACCCTCGGTGGCGGAGCAGACTTCCTCGCCGTCACAGAACAGGCCGAGGCCGTTGTCGCACATGGCGTCCTGGGTGGTGTGGGTGCAGACACCGGCGGTGCAGGCGTCCAGGGTGCAAGCGATCGTGTCGTCGCAGTCGGCGTCGTCTGTGCATGTCGGTGTCGGCGTGGAGCATTGGGTCGTCAAGGCGGCCTGAACGGCTGCGGAGACATTGAGCAAACCGTAGCCGTAGGATGTGTCGTAGCCGGCGTCGCCCAGATCGGTCGCCGTCGAGGTCAGGATTTGGCGCACTTGCGCCGGGCTCAGGCATTCATTGGCGGACAGGACGAGGCCGGCTGCCGCGGCCACGTGCGGGGTGGCCATCGAGGTGCCCTGGAAGAAGAAGTAGCCGAAATTGCCATCGGAATCGAAGGTTTCCTGGAGCACACCATCAGGGTAGCCGTCGCGGTTTTTGTCGCGCGAGGTGTCGCCGCCGGGGGCGCAGATGTCGAGGCCCGGGCCTTTGTTGGAGTAGCGGGTGACCCTGTTGCCAAAATCGGTGGCGCCGACAGCGACCACTTCGGGGTAGGCGGCCGGATAGCCGATGGCGTCGCGAGCCGAGTCGTTGCCGGAAGCGGCGATGATGATGACGCCCTTGTTGATGGCATGGATGATGGCATCGAGAAGCAGGTTGTATTCAGCATCAGGAGGCGTGTAGCCGGCCGGGTAGCCCAGGCTCATGTTGATGACCCGAGCGCCGTTGTCGGCGGCGAAGACGATGCCGGCGGCGATGATGGAGGTGGCGCCACTGCCGTTGTCGTCGAGGACTTTGACCGGCATCAAGCTGACGCCGGGGGCCATACCGGCCACGCCCAGCCCGTTGTTGGTGGCCTGGGCGATGGTGCCGCTCACGTGGGTTCCGTGACGATTGCCATCGTGGGTGTCGGAGTCGCCGTAGGCGAAGTCATAGCCAGGTACCAGGTTCTCGTTCTCGGGCGTATCTTCGCCGGCGGTGGAAAGGCCCGTGTCCAATACGGCCACGATCACCGAGGATGAACCCGTGGTCACGTCCCAGGCCGACTCCAGGTTGATGTTGTCGAAGTGCCACTGGTAGCCGTAGAGGGGATCGGAGGCGGAGGCCAATGCATAGGCCAGGTAGTCCGGATAGGCGGCCTGAACGACGGGGTTCTTCTTGAATCGTTTGGCCGCGGCGAGCGGATTGTTCCCCGCTGGGAGGCGAAGAAGCTTGTAACCGTTGAACAGGCCGCGGATTTCCCGCGCGCCGTTTTGCGCCTTGGCCTGGGCTACTTCGTTTGGTGCCGCGGCTGGATTGAATTTGACGATTAGCTGATTGGGGACGAACTCGGCGGTGGTCGGTGGGATGTTGAGATCCTGGGCCACAGCCACCTGAGCAAGTAACGCGGTCGCCAAAATAGTAAACAGAGTGATTGCTTTCATGAACCCTCCCAATTTTCAAAGCCAACGTTTGGTTTTTCTTATTACGTTTGTGCGAATCGACAGATCTTGATTGACATGGTTTATAGCAATGACCGTGCCAATGCCAGAATTTTGGATGTTTGTTTTTGTTGATAGTTTTTCTGTCCTTTTGGGGGGATTCATGTCGCTGGGCGGTGGTTTGTACCCCGAAGGATACGTCAGTTGTGTTCGTGTTGGCTAACTCACTGTTTGTGCGACAAAAAAGACAGATTATCGCAAGGGAGGCAATTGGACGGAAAAATGATTGCTAAGATGACAGTGTTCGGGGGGGGATGGAGTGAAGGAATGGATAGATTTTGGATTCGATTCCTGGCAGATTCAGTCATTGTGGATACAAAAGAGCGTTTTGAAATAGTTATCCCTCAGCTGCGGAAAATTGCTTTCTTTTTTCGTGGAGGACCTCAGTCATGAAAAGTGTGATTCTCTTTGTGTGCTCCTGTCTCATCGGTTTCGTGAGCGGATGTTCGGACAATGCCATTCAAAGCTGCCCGGGGGATGTCTGCGGGGAGGTGTGCTGTGATATCGGGAGCGCTTGCGTCTCAGGGGTCTGTTGTGCGAGCGACCTAGTCTGCGGCGAAGACTGCTGCGGCACCGGGGATTCCTGTGTGTCCGGGGCCTGTTGTGTAAGCGAGCAGGTTTGTGGTGAAGACTGCTGCGGCACTGGGGATTCCTGCGTGTCCGGGGCTTGTTGTGCGAGCGACCTAGTCTGCGGCGAAGACTGCTGCGGCACCGGGGATTCCTGTGTGTCCGGGGCTTGTTGTGCGAGCGAGCAGGTTTGCGGCGAAGACTGCTGCAACGCCGAGGATTCCTGTGTGTCCGGGTCCTGTTGTGCAAGCGACCAGGTTTGCGGCGGTGCTTGTTGCAACGCCGGGGATTTTTGTGTGTCCGGGGCTTGTTGTGCAAGCGACCAGGTCTGCGACGGTGTTTGTTGTGATGCCGGGGATTTTTGTGTGTCCGGGGCTTGTTGTGCAAGCGACCAGGTCTGCGACGGTGTTTGTTGTGATGCCGGGGATTCCTGTGTGTCCGGGGCTTGCTGTCTGACCGCTCAGGTGTGTGGGGATTCTTGTTGTGGGGCAGGGGAGCTTTGCCTGGACGGATTGTGCTGTCCGGGATCCCAGGTGTGTGCCGACGCTTGTTGCGCTGCTGATCAAATCTGCGAACAAGATCATTGCTTGCGGGACTGCGGTGGATCCGCGCCCTGTGGCCAGGATCAGATCTGTTGTGGGGCCGGCGAGGTTTGCCACCTGGGCTTGTGTACCATGCCCGGGGATGCCTGCGCATCGACTGTGGAATGCCCGGATGGGATGTTTTGCGATTTGGATTTGGGTCAGTGCCTGCCGCTGGTGAGCACCTATCCTTGCGAGTATTACCCTGGGCAGATAGCAGGCGAGTTCAACCAGCCGGTGTTGGAATGGGAGTGGTCCGGTGGCGATATCATGATGCCCCCCGTGGTGGCCAACCTGACCGACGACAACGGCGATGGAGCCATCGATGCTCTGGATATTCCGGATGTACTCGTGACCACCTTTGAGGACAGCGTCTATTCTGCCGGCACGCTGACCGTCCTGCATGGCGACAGCGGCGAGCTTGCCTTCACGGTGGCTGGTCTCGATTTGACGGCCGGGGCCGGTCTGGCTGTGGGCGACGTGGACGGTGACGGCTTGCCCGAAATCGCCGCATGTCGCATCGGAGGTGGTCTCTACGTCCTGGAGCACGATGGGACGCTCAAGTGGACCATCGATGAGGGCTGTACCGGACAAATATATGGATACGTTTACTCTGCTCCGGCCATCGCCGACCTGGAGGGAGACGGGGTGGTGGAGATCATCACCGACTACACCATCATCTCCGGGGGCGTCTTCCGCTGTTCGGGTCCGGGCTTGGAGACGGTGAACTCCATGACCGTGCCTTTGGATATCAACGGGGATGATGTCCTCGAGGTGGTGGGCGGCAAGCGCGCCATGGACGCCCAATGCACTCTCATCTGGGAGAACGCCGCGGTGTCCGAAGGTCACCCGGCTGTCGCCGACCTGGATCAGGACGGTTTGCCGGAAATCGTGGTGGGATCCGACCAGCTTTACGTGCTCAATGCCGAGAACGGCACCCCCGTGGTTCCGGCCAGGGCCATCGAGGGGGGGGGGGATTCGACCTATGCCTTTGCCGCCGCCATCGCTGATTTCGACGGGGACGGCAAGGCTGAGATCGTCCTGCCCGGCCACAGTTCGTTCTCGGTTTAGGACTTGGATTGTTTGCCCTCCGGGGTGCCTGCCGATTGCCTTTCGGGCAGGACCGACATGATTCTGTGGACTTCGATCACCGACGACGGCTCTGGTTATGCCAACCCATCGGCTTTCGACTTTGAGGGGGACGGAAAAAGCGAAGTGGTCTATGCCGACCAGGCTTTCTTGCGGATTTATCGCGGTGATGACGGTACCGTCATCTATGAGGACGAACGTTCTTCCGGGACGCTGTGGGAATACCCACTGGTGGTGGATGTGGATCGCGACCATCACGCCGAGATCGTGGTGGTCTCCGAAAACGCTCACATGACCGGCCAGCATCAGGGCGTCCGGGTTTTCGGGGACTCGCAAAACCAGTGGGTGGCCACCCGGACCATCTGGAACCAGTTCGCCTATCACGTGACCAACGTGACCGAGGACGGCGGCATTCCGTTGGTGCAGAGCCCAAATTGGCTGGACCCGGAGTTGAACAGCTTCCGTTCAAATCGTTTACTGACCTCAGAGGGCATCTTCGACGCACCCGATCTCCTGGCCGTCGATGGCCAGGCTGAAGGAGGCCTGTGTCCTGTCGCACTCTCCTTGTCTGTTCGGGTGCAAAATCAGGGCGCGGCCCTTGCGCCCGCCGACATGCCCGTGTTTTTCTACCACCTGCCCGACGCCGCCCCGGCAGAAGAGATCGGCCTGGGCTGGACCACGATGCCTCTGGCGCCAGGGGAATCCCAGCGGGTGTATTTGGACTTTACCCTGCCGGCCAATAGTTTGGATCTGTGGTTCCCTTTCCAGGCCGAGGTCAATCCGCCGGGAGAGCCGGAGGCGATGAGCATCGAATGTGATGAGACCAACAATGCCTCCGAACTGTTTTTCGGTCTTTGCCCAATCTAAGATTGGGAAATTTGGGAGAAGCATGAATATCTTGGTATCCGGAGGCGCTGGAACAGTGGGTAGTCGGCTGGTCCGAGGGCTTGTGGAGAGGGGCCATCGGGTGCGCGCCTTGATCCTGCCGGGCGACCCCCTGAGATCGCGTCTCGATGGGGTGGACTGTGATGTCGTCGAGGGCGACATCACGCAGAAGGATTCTTTGGCCGGGGTCTTCGATGGGATGGATACCGTTTATCATTTGGCTGCGGTGATCTTGAGTCATGACCCGGAGGTCTTTGTGCGGGTCAACGTTCAGGGTACACGGCACATGCTGGAGGGCGCGGAAAGGGCGGGTGTCGGGCATTTTGTTTATGTCTCCTCGGCTTCCGTGGTCTATCCCCACAGCACTCCCTATTCGCGCTCCAAACGGGCATGTGAAGGCATGGTCTCAAGCAGGGACCGCATGAGTTACACCATTGTGCGTCCCACCTTGGTCTACGAGAAAGACGGCGGGCAGGAATTCCTGCTGTTTTTGGATTACCTCCGGAAGTTTCCTCTCGTGCCTTTCATCGGGGACGGTCGGGCCCTGAAAAATCCAGTGCATGCCGACGACCTGATGGATGGCTTGCTCCGGTTGGCCGGCTGCCAGGCGGCTCATGACAAGACCTACGATTTTTGTGGTGGCGAAGAAATTTCCATTCGGGCGTTGTCGCACTTGATGCTTAAGCACAAAGGCCTGGACAAACCCTTTGTTCACCTGCCGGTGGCCTGGTGCAAGTTGATTGCACACGGATTCAGCTTGTTTACCCGGACCCCACCTCTGACCCTCAGTGCCATCGCCGGGATCACCCAGGACGCCAATCTGGATTGCTCGACTGCCCGGCGGGATCTCGGATATAATCCCGTCGGAGTGCGTGAAGGTTTTTCGAGGTGTTTTCCCATAACGCTCGACTCTTAGGAGAGCCGAATCATGAGCAAAGTGACCCAACTTCTTTCGTGCATTATGTGCTTGGCCTTGGGGTCTTGCGCGGCCATCAGCGGCCGACCGAGTACCGGAACCCAAGAGGACATCGGCGAGGCCGAACGGGCCGCCATGACCCGGATCGGCGAAAAGGTGAAGGGCAAAATCGTCTGGTCGAGTTCTCGGGCGGGCAACCACAACTTGGTCGTGATGAACCCGGACGGCTCGAACATTAAAATGATCACCCAGGGCGAGACCGTTGATTGGTTCTCCCGTTTTTCCCCGGACGGCAAGCGGATTCTCTTTTGCCGATCCAAAAAGGGATGGGTTTATGAAAGGGACGCCAATCGGCATTTTAAGTGGAACCTGTTCACCATCGATCCGGAGGGCAAGGACCTGAAAATGGTGGCCAAGGATGCCTGTTGGGGAACCTGGGTAGGCGAGAACAAGATCATGTTCAACCGGGGAACCCAGGTCTTCGAAAAAGACTTGGGGGGCGATGAAGAGACCCTCATCTTGGACAGCAAAAAAGAAGAAAGCCTGGGTGGAGCCGACTTGCAGCAACCGCAGCTTTCCCCCGACGGCAAGTGCCTGGCCATTACCCTGCGTGGCGCTCGTCGTGCGACCGGCCTGTTTGATTTGGAGAACAAGTCATGGGTGCCGACCGGCCAGGGATGTCAGATCAATTGGCATCCGGACGGCAAGCGAATCTATAGGATCAACCCATCGGGCAACGGCGGCAGCGAGGCGTTCAGCATCCCGGTGACCGGATGCAAGCCCGCCAAGGAATACGAGTACGAGGAAATGAAGTTCATCGATATCCCTGGTCGCCAATCCCACGAGTACTTCCCTCAGATGACTTCGGACGGCAAGTGGTTGGTGTGGGCGGCCACCCGGCGCGGTCATGACCACGACGTGGCCGACTACGATATCTTTATTTGGGAAATTGGCCGGCCGGCCGAGGAAGCCACACGTTTGACCTTTCATTCGGGCAACGATCGCTGGCCGCATTTGTTTTTGACAGGCAACTGACCCGTCTTTGACCGGTCGGAAAACGGAAAGAATGCATGGAATCTCCACCCGGAAATCGCCCGCGAACAAGCAAGTGGAGACAATTGCCCAGGCTGGTGGTTTTGCTCTCGCTGCTGGTCGTCACGGCGGCCTTGATGCTGCCGGTGCTGGACGACTTCGTGGCGCGGAGCGAATCGGAAGAATTGACTCAAGAGACGGAGGCCCTCTTGGACCGGGTCTCTTCGGAGGGGCTTGCATCCCGCGAGGCTTCTGCTCCGGATTGGTTGTTGAAGGTCCGTGAGTCCGGACCGGGTCTTGCCAGTTGGACAAGCGTGGGTGGATGCGGGGTGAGCGGTGCCACGGCCACGGGCGGTGGATTCAAGTGGGTGGGTCGTGGTGTGACCGGGGGGCTGGTCGATGTGCAGATGATGGCCAGTCAGAACACCTACCTGGACGGAAGCAACTCGCTGTCTTTCAGCACCCGGCTGGCCACCAATCTGGGTTACAAATGGTCGGTGGCGGCCACGATGCCCTTTCTTTACAATGTCGAGACGGTGGATGCCTTCGGTGTGGACCACGAAGCCTATCTGCCCGGCTTTGGCGACCTGAGTCTGGAAGCGACCCGGAAACTGGGCATCACCAATGCCTACAGTTTGACTTTGGCGTTCACGGCTCCCCTTGGGGCCCATGATGCGGTGAGAAAAGGCGTCATCTTGCCGCAGCGCCAACAGCTTGGTTCGGGGGTGATGGGATTGTCTCTGACCACCGAGTACACCATGGATTTTGACTGGGGTTTGATGATCTTCGGGGGCACCCTGGGATACGGCGGTTGGGAAAACAGCGTGGGCGATTTCCGGGCGCCGAGCGCCTCCGGGTACATGCATCTCGGTTATCTGCTGGGGTCGCTGGTGCCCTCGGCCGGCGTGACCTTCACCGGTCGTTTCATGAGTGATCGGGAGCGCAACGTGGATGTGATGACCCTGCCCGAGATGTTCACGATCAGCCCCACCTTGGGGCTCGAGTGGTCATCGGATTACCTCGCCGTCATGATATCGGCCTCCTCCCCATTTTCGTTTCAGCGTATGGATAGCTGGACGGTGGGGTTGGGGGTTCAAACCTCTTGGTTCTGAGTGTAAAGGAAAAACATGAAAGGCCTCGAGAAACATTCTGGGATCTGCGTCCTGGGGGGGGGCGGATTTTTGGGATCCCGATTGGTGGAGAGACTCTTGGATGAGACCGACTTTCATTTGGAAGTCATCGATACCTCATTCGATCGCTTGACGGTTTCATCCCCCAGGCTCGTTTGTACACAGGCCGACATCGCCGAGAAGGGTGTCATAGAATCCGTCGTGGACCGGCATGAGGTCATCGTGTCGACCACGGCGATGTGCAATCCCTCTTTGTACAACACCCGCCCGGTGGAGGTGATCCACGCCAACTTTACCCATCTGTTGCCCCTGGTGGATCTATGCACCCGTCGGCATCGTCGACTTGTTCATTTCTCCACCTGTGAAGTCTACGGCAATCCGCCGTCGGAGGGGCCAGGGCCGGGGGCACCCATGCGCGAGGAGGAGACCCAATTGGTGCTCGGCCCGGTCTCCCATGAGCGATGGAGCTACGCCAGCGCCAAGCAGCTCCTGGAGCGATACATCTGGGCCTGCGGTGTCCACCACGACCTGGCCTTCTCCATCATTCGCCCCTTCAACGTCATCGGGCCGCGTATGGACTTCATCCCCGGCGTGGACGGCGAGGGGATTCCCCGGGTCTTGGCCTGCTTCATCAACGCCCTGCTGCGGGGAGAGCCCTTGCAGTTGGTCGAAGGCGGTACGCATCGGCGTTCCTTTATTTCCGTGGATGACTTCACCGAGGCCATCATTCAGGTTTTGAAGCGACCGGAGCCCTGCCGGGGTCAGATCATCAACATCGGGCATCCGGGCAACGAATTGGCCATCTCGGAACTGGCGGATCGGATGGTTGCGGCTTACCGGGAGGTTTCCGGTGAATCTCGAGAGATCGAAACCCGCTCGGTGACCGCTGAGGATTTCTACGGACCTGGTTATGGAGATTCCGAGCAACGGGTGCCCGATATCGAGAAAGCCCGGCGCTTGTTGGACTGGGAGCCTGTCACTTCACTGGATCAGATGCTTCCCGTGATTATTCGTGACTACATCGATCGCTATCAGGCCAGGATTGGCCAGGTTGCGCGGAGAAGTTGACACTGCGCAAAACGCCGCAGCATAAGAGGCCCTACAAAAAAGGGCCTCTAACAAGGATGAACAGTCAAATGAGATGGACAAGTATTTTTGTGATGATCGTTGCGCTGTGCTTGGCGGGCTGCGGCCCCAAGCGATTCCCTTGGGGGCTCAAGCCTGCAAAATCCTTCGGGCCAGGGACTGGTGAGGTCGGCACAGAGGACACTGGATACCAGCGCAGCCAGTCCCGTGTGCTCGTGCGGACCATCGCCCGG
>JAUVAM010000113.1 GCA_030591745.1 Deltaproteobacteria bacterium | reverse complement strand
GGATCATATTTTGATCAACCTTCGCGCGCCAGGAGAAACGGGCTACAAGATCCCCAGGGGCGGATTCTATCGTTTCATCTCCAGTCCCAATTATTTCGGAGAGATCATTCAATGGGGCGGCTGGGCGCTAATGTGCTGGAATTTGGGGGGACTTGCTTTCTTTGTGTGGACAGTAGCCAACTTGGCCCCGAGGGCTTTCTCTATTCACAAATGGTACAAGAAGACCTTTGATGACTACCCCGCCCGACGCAAAGCCCTCATCCCTTTTGTCGCTTAGCCCTGGGAAATTGCGCGATCTTGGGCGATCGCGTCTGGCTGCCATCCTGGAGCGCTGGGGGTCGACTTCGGTTTCTGAGTATTCTTCCCGACTCTGGGCAAGGCCATCCGGGTCAAATGTTGAGCTGGCCCTGATAGAGTCGATGGCTGTTCAATTGGCACGACAGGGGCTGTGTCCGTCTGATTTGCAGGCAGCCCTGGATTCCTTTGTCAGGGCACCTGTGCTGCAGACTGCAACCCATCTGTGCTTGTCGGAAGGCCCTACGTTCTTGGCCGCTCACTTGATGGCCATCACTGGACAGCCATCGTCCTTGCCCTATTTTGTGGCAGCATATTCTGGTGTTCCTTTCTCAAATCCGGCCTGGTCTGGTTGCCTCAACCTCAGCCGCCGATGGCCTCTTGAGGAGCTCTTGGCAGCAGGCAGTACTTCCTTTCGCGATCAACGGAAAGGTGAGACGAACCGGCTTCGGGACGGAGCAGGATCAGATCCTGAGCGACGGATTTCTCTGGTGCCAGCCGTTTCGCGGGATGGCTTGGTATACGGCTCCAGGATTTCGACCAAAGCAAGAAATACGGCGATCGACTTGTGCTCGTCTCTGAAGGATCTTTTGGGTCGAGTAGAGGAAGGACAGGCGCTTGGGCCATGGGCCTTGGCTACCAGCGAGAAAGTACTCCGAAGAATTACCGCGAAGCAGGATGTTTTCTATATGGATCTCAACGCCTTGGTCACAGATTACCTACTACGAGTATTTGAAGATCCTGCTCATCCAATGAGTCGCATGCTGTTTGATTCGTCAGTGAGGAGAAAACTCCAGGATGGATTGGGGCAGAAGCCAGCCTGGTTCGTGGCAGGGATCCAGAAGGGCAAGCGCCTACGCGTGGAGCCCTTGGTTTTGGACGATGAAGGCCTGCATGGGGTCGGTGTGGATGTGGCTCTGACTCCCAAAGCAATAAGCGCCGCTCTTTCTGGTGGGAAAATCTGTCCCGGTCTTGTTCCTTGCTTTTTGAGCTTGGCATTCATCAACGGCGCTTATTGCCTGGGGTCTTTTGAGCAAGTGGAGTATCTGGAGCGATTTCGAAGCACCTTGGCTAAGCTTGGCTGGCCCCACAAGGATGTCTCTGCGGTGGCCGTTGATGGGCTGACCACGGGAAGATGTGTGGATTCTCGGGATGGCATTCCGGTTTGGCCCCTTGATCTTTGGTTGGGATACGACTGGCGGGCATCATCGGATCAGACAGTGGCACAATGGATCGAGGGCTTGGCGAGCCGCTTGTTGGAGGTAAGGCAGTGAATTCAATCAAAATATTCGGGATTGTCTTGGGGCTGGTTTTTGTTTCGAGCCAGGTTTCCGCGGGGAATCTCCGGCTGCAGTTGACGAGTCTCCAGGAGAAAATTCGCGCTAGCGAAAAGGCTGGCACCTCACAGGCCGTGCGAGACTTGCCACTGTGGTTGCCTCACGGAAAACAGGTTTGGGCTGGACCGAAGGGAGCCCGGGTGAGGCCAGAAGCCCTTCGTTTGCTGGCCGCTCCTCGCGAGGAGGCCTGGCTTAAGGCTTTGGCTGCTTTCTGGTGGGTTCAATATGGGGACAGGAAGCAACTGGAGCCCCTGGCCGGGTTATTGGATGATGCATCTTCCGTGGGGCGATTGCCCTCTTTGATTTTTTCTCAAAGAGTTGCGCCCCCACTTGTGCAATGGAGAGAGAGTAGCTTGGGTCAGGTCGCCAGTCTCTGTTTGGAGCGGATGATCGGCCTTCGTTTTTCGTCACGTGCTTCCTTTGACCGGTGGCACGGCATGAATCGCAATTGGGGGTCATCACCCGATTTGCAGCGTGCGGAACTACTGCGCTTGATGCTTGCGGGTGATGAGGAGGGTCTGTCGCAAAGGTTGAGATCATTGGAGAAAAAACCAGAGTTGTACGTTCGAACGCTCTTGTTTGGTGAACACCAGGGGCAACCTTTCTGGATGCTTGATGCTTTCCCCCTCGGGGATGCGCAGATGACAGGCTTCGTTAAGGCCAAATTGGGGCCGGCAAAGCTGCTGGCTTTGTTGCAAAAGGACAAGACCTGGCCAGAGTTTGAGGGGAAGGACTCAAGGTATCATTTCTATCGGCGCTGGGTTCTCGATCGAGCTGAGATTCTGTTTTCGTCACGGGAGGCCCCGATTTTTTGGCGTATGGCCGAGGGAGCGCTCAAGCGAGGCAAGGTGGAGGCTAGATTGGTGATCGCGGCAGCCAGACTGAGCCCTCGGCGAGGAAGAGACCTTTTGCAGAAAGCCTTGAGCATGTCAGACCAAGTTTTTGAGAGAACCCGACTGCTTGAAGCTATGGTGATGCGGTATATGCCTGGGATCTGGCCGCAGATCCTGAAGCATTTTTTTTCCAAGCTGGGTGCTGATTTGGATCATATCCCCAACGACTGCCAGGCCATTATTAGGGCCCTGGGGTCCAGAAGAGATGGCGCGAATTTTTTGGCCGAGCTGGCAAGGGATACGCGTATAGAGGGTATTCCTGTTTTAGACTTGTTTGACATGGTGAAAGCGCTACACAAGCGGGATGAGGGCTTTGGGTGTAGGCTTGCTTCGGACTTTCGCCTCATGTTTTCCAAAAAGTACCGAGGGATGCGCTCGGGGACCGCGGAATTGAAGCAGGCTGATGAGAAAATTGAGAAGGCCCGCGTCATGTGCCTTGGACGGGTACAGCAATGGGGACGCGACAGAAAGAAGCACAAAAAGGCTAAATGAAATTGGTTATGCGAGCCGAAGGGCGATGCCATCGGCCAAGAGCATTCCCTTGCAGGTGGGTCGTAGCTGCCCGTTTTTGTCTTTCAATAGCAAGCCTTCCTTGATGAGTTCTTGCAGAATTTCTTCCGTTTTTCCTTTGCTTGACAAGCAGCTGGAGTGAAATCCGTCCGAAGTCCTTAGGCCCAAAGCGATTTTTTCCAAACGAACCTGTTCTGCGTTCAGTTGCTCAAGTTGCTTCACGGGGAGTCGGTCTCTATTTACAGATTCCAGGTAATCAGTAAGAGCATCGGTGTTTTCGTAGCGACTTTTTCCATCAAATCCGTGTGCACCTGCGCCAAGGGCCAGGACCGGCACTCGTTTCCAGTATTTTTGGTTGTGATGGGAGCGATGTTCATCTCTTGCATAGTTGCTGATTTCGTAATGCTCGAAACCGGCAGACTCGAGATGTTTTTCGATTGAAATGTAGTGGCTCAAGAGAGCAGCCTCGTCGATTGTGGCAAATTCTTCTTTGAAATTGGTAAGGTCAGTAAGGTCAGGATCCTTTTGGTTTCGAGGTGCCAGGCGTTTCGCAAGTGGGGATTCTTGGGACAGAGTAAGCGCATAACAGGAGAGGTGATCTGGTTTGTGCTCGAGGGCTTGCTGGAGGGAAAAATCCAGGCTTGCGAGATTTTGGCCCGGAATGGCGTGAATGAGATCGACATTGATAAGGAATGACGCGTCGTGTTGCTTGATCAGCTTCAGGGCACGATGGGCGCCCTTGGCATCATGGCGTCTTGACAAGAGCGCCAATTCGGAGTCAACAAAGCTTTGCACGCCCAGGCTTATTCGGTTTATCCCTGATTTCGCCATGGCGTCGAGTAATTCTTCATGGATGTCCGAGGGGTTGCACTCGACTGTACGCTCACAATCTGTTGTTGAACTCAAGCGCTCGCGCAGTCCTTCGAGAAGTTTTACTAAAAGGGTGGCACCCAGGAATGAGGGGGTGCCGCCGCCGAGGTATAGGGTGTCGAAAGTGGCGCTTTTCCAGTTGCTTGGGTGTTTTTGGGTGAGCGTTGCTTCGTGTAGGACTGCTTCTACGTATTTGGGCATGGCGGCTGGGTCGAAGCCGGATAGAAAATCACAATAGCTGCATCGGGAGGCGCAGAAGGGTAGGTGAACATAGACCCCAGGCGACTCAAGGGCGGTCACGGGTCGGCTCAATCCCGGTCCGTTTTGAGGATTGACACGAAGGCGCTTTGGGGGATCTGTACTTGACCCACCATCTTCATGCGCTTCTTTCCTTTTTTCTGTTTTTCCAAGAGCTTTCGCTTACGGCTGATGTCGCCGCCATAACACTTGGCCGTCACGTCCTTGCGGAAAGCAGAGATCGTGGTCCGCGCGATGACGGTGGAGCCCAGGGCTGCCTGGATGGCGATCTTGAACATCTGCCTCGGGATTTCCTCCTTGAGCCGATCACAGATCTGTATGCCCCGCTGCCGCGCCCGTTCTTTATGCACCATGGTGGCCAAGGCGTCCACGGGCTCGCCGTTGACCAGGATGTCCATCTTGACCAGGTCGGAACTCCGGTAGCCCGCCAATTCGTAATCAAAGGAGCCATATCCCTGTGTGACGCTTTTGAGTTTGTCATAGAAGTCGAAGATGACTTCGGACAACGGCATCTCGGCGATGAGCTCAATGCGGCCCGGGCTTGGGTAGCTGAAGTTGGTGTTCTCGGCGCGGCGCTCCAGACACAGGCTCATGACTGCTCCCATGTAGCGGTCCGGCATGAGAATCTGCGCCTTGATGAAGGGCTCTTCACTGCGCTCGATGAGCATGGGGTCGGGGAAGTAAGAGGGGTTGTCCACCACCACCTCTTCGCCGTCCTTCACGGTGAACTTGTAGCGCACGCTGGGCATGGTCATGATCAAGGACTGGCCGTATTCCCGCTCGAGCCGTTCCTGTACGATTTCCAGGTGCAGCAAGCCAAGAAAGCCGCAACGGAAGCCTTGCCCCAAGGCCACCGAGCTGTCCTTCTGGTAGACCAGAGCCGCGTCGTTCAGGTGATATTTTTCCAGGGCATCGGCCAGCGCCAGGTAGTCGTCCGCGGCGATGGGATACAGGGAGCTGAAGACCACGGGCTTTACTTCCTTGAAGCCCGGCAAGGGATCTGTCGCCGGGTTGTCGTCCATGGTGACCGTATCGCCGATTTGCACGTCCCGCACCGTCTTGATGCCCGCGATCAAATAGCCCACATCTCCAGCCGAAAGTTTTTGCACAGGCAGCCGCTTGATGCGGAACTTGCCGATCTCTTCAAGCTTGTGCTCTGAGCTGTTGTGCATCATGCGCACAATTTCTCCCGAGTTCATTCGGCCGTCTGTGACGCGGAAGCTGACCACCGTGCCTCGAAAGGAATCGTAGCTGGCGTCAAAGATCAAGGCGCGCAAAGGCGCCTCGAGGTCGCCCGTGGGCGGCGGCATGCGCGTCACCACGGCCTCTAAGACGTCCTCAATGCCTTCACCTGTTTTGGCCGAGCAAAGGATCACCTCGTCCGGCTCCAGGCCCAGATCTTGCTCGATTTGTATTAGGCATCGATCGACATCGGCCGCCGGCAGATCGATTTTGTTGATGACCGGCACGATGCACAGATCGTGTTCGATGGCCGAGTACAGGTGCGCCAAGGTTTGGGCCTCGACGCCCTGAGCCGCGTCCACGAGCAACAAAACGCCCTCGCAGGCGGAAAGGGCCCGCGAAACCTCGTAGGAAAAGTCCACGTGTCCGGGTGTGTCGATGAGGTTCAGCTCATAGCTTTCGCCGTTTTTGGCCTTGTAGGGCAGGCTGACCGTGTTGGACTTGATGGTGATGCCGCGCTCGCGCTCGATGTCCATGTCGTCCAAAATCTGATCACGAAAAGCCCGGGCTTCCACCAGGCCGGCCTGTTGAATAAGGCGGTCCGCCAAGGTGCTCTTGCCGTGATCGATGTGGGCGACGATGCTGAAGTTGCGGATCTTGTTCATTTCGCCTTTCGCTTCTTGGGCACCCAGGCCCAGATCATTTCGCAGCGGATGCACTCTTGTCCCATGTCGTCTTTGGCGTTGACCTTGACCGTGACCGCGCCCTTGGGCTCATTACGCATCTGAGCGCGTTGCTCATCATCCAGCTCGGCAACGAACCGCATGCCGCCGGTGGCGCGCTTTACGAAGTTCACCTTGAGGGACTTCATCAGGGGCAGCTTGCCTTCTGGCAGGTTCATGACCACCACGAAGCCCGTAGCCGTCTCGGCCGCCAAGGTCATGGCCGCCGCATGCAGTCCACGAATGTGGTTGCGCACCTTGCGCTTGTTGCGCAAGGTGGCCACGACTCGCTCTTCGGTCATCTCTTCAATTTTCACGCCCGCCGTGCCCACGAAGGGCACGATGCGCCCCATCAGCATGGAAAGCAATCGAGGGCGCAGGGCCTTGTGCATGAAATTAATGCGATTGATTTGACGACTGAGCCAGTTGCTCACAGCGGCCTCCCGTGGTTTGGCCGCCGAGCCTAGCACAGGCACCAGGCTCCGTCCAAGGCCCAAGCGCGTTGGACTTTGGGCGCTTTGAGCGCTATTAGAGAGGAGACGAGGAGGTGTTCGTGGACCTCAAGGGTCTGGAAGAGAGCCTTGCCGGCGGCCGTCGCTTGCTGGTTTACCTGCACGACAACCCGGATCCGGATTGCCTGGCGGCGGGTTGGCTTCTTGCCTCGGTGGGCAAGTTCTTCGGCTTGAAGCCCGTGCTGGTCTATGGCGGGCGCCTGGGCCGCGCGGAAAATCGCGCCATGGTCAAACTGCTCAAAATTCCTCTGCGCAGCCTGGAGAAGAGCAGACCCCGACTGCTGAAAAGCGATCGTTTTGCCATGGTGGACAGTCAGCCCGGCGCGGGCAACAATTCCTTCCCGCATCAAAGCCATCGTTGTCATGTGGTCATCGACCACCACCCCAGCAAGAGCCGACCCGAGGCGGATTTCGTCGACATCCAGCCCGACATGGGTTGCTGTACAACCATGGTGCTGGCATATCACCAGGCACTCGGGCTGGAGTTGTCCGCCGATCTGGCGACGGCCGTGGCATACGCCATCATTTCCGAGACCCAGGACATGGGTCGGGAGACCACCCGGGCCGACCAGGAGGCCTATATGCAGGTCTTTCCCAAGGTGCGCTTGCGGGCCCTTGGGAGCATTCGGCACCCCGTGCGTTCGCGGGCTTATTTTCGCAACGTGGCCCGCGCCATGAGTCGGGTCATGGTGGGTCGACACACCTGCGTTTGTCACATGGGGCCGGTGGAATCGGCCGAGGTGGTGGCCGAGGTGGCGGATTTGTTCGCGGCCATGGAGCGCATCAGCTGGTGCATGGTGAGCGGCCTGGTGCCCGGGCAGATTCATATCAGCATGCGCAGCAGGCGACCCGAGGCCAGGGCCGAACGAATCATGCGTCGATTGTTGGGTCGCCAGGGCAAAGGCGGCGGGCACGGTATGATCGCGGGCGGCCTCATGCCCTGCGCTTGCCTGGAAGACTACCCCGAACGAGCCGAGTACTTGACCGAGCGTTTTTTGAAATTGCTGGGGCGGCGCCAGCCCGAGCGTTTGCACCTGCTCCTGGAAGAAGTTGCCGACTGCGCCAACCCGATTCTCGCGAGAGCTGAGCCCGAATGAGTTACCGCATTCTATTTCAAGACAAGCACCTGGTGGCGACAAGCAAGCCCGGCGGACTGCTTGTCCATCGCTCGGCCAGGTCGAGCGATCGTGTTTTTCTCCTGCAGGAATTGCGCAATCAAATCAAAAAAAGGGTTTATCCGATCCACAGGCTTGACCGACAGGCCTCCGGCGTCATGGTTTTTGCTTTGTCCAGTAAAGACGCCAAGGCCCTGCAGGCCGCCATGGCCGCCGAAAGCACAAAAAAACAATATCTTTGCTTTGCCCGGGGTCACAGCAAAGACGAATTCACCATCGACAGGCCTTTGACCAACAGGTCCAAGGGCAAAAAGGGTGAAAAACAGGAAGCCCGCACCGACTTTAATACCATATGGCGGGGACGCATCGGCGAAGGATTGGATTGCAGCTTGTTGTATGCCCGGCTTCACTCGGGGCGGCATCATCAGATCCGGCGACATTTGGCGGGAGAGGCCCATTTCATTTTCGGTGATTCCAATTACGGCAAGGGCGGCATCAATAATTTTCTGCGCGAGACCTATGAGCTGCCTCGCATGTTTCTGCACGCCACCCGCCTTGAGTTGGATCACCCCGTCACCGGGGAGCGCCTTGAGCTTTTCGATCCACTACCGGACGATCTCAGGGCTTTTTGGGAACGAGTCACGGAGTTGCCTAGCGCGCTTGTCGAAAAACTGTAGGCTGCACTGATTTGCCAAGAAAAACCGATTTGCCAAGAAAATAGGGTGAGGTGCGTTTTGCCACGAAGTAAGCAGGACTTATCGAAAAAACACATATCGGCGGAGCTTTGCATCCTGGGAGCCGGACCGGCTGGACTGGCCGCCGCCTGGGAGATGGCTCGAGCGGGCGTGACCGACGTGGTGGTGCTGGAGCGGC